>DAOVHT010000059.1 GCA_030671745.1 Candidatus Nanohaloarchaea archaeon | reverse complement strand
GTAGAGGTAAGATAATTTTTTTGACTTATCTTAAAATCCTACTCCAGAAGTCGTAGGTCTACGGGATGCATATGATGTAGGATACATATCTTTTTCTTCTTCTTTTCTTTTAATTATTTTTTCAAGGTCTTTTAGTCTTTTTTCAAGTTTAGTGATGGAATCATCATTTGCAGTGTTTGACTGTTTTAATCTGTGTTGAGTATACCTTCCACTATCATCGTATTTACCCTTGTCGTATGCACCTTTTCTAATCCGTAGATCTGATACACTTATATTTCTCTTCATATCCTTTATGTCATCAATTATTGTGTCCTGCAATTTCAAAGCACTTTCATAGTCCATACTATCTGAGATCTTAACTTTTTTATATATTATGCTTGTATCATCATTATTAATCTTTCCCAAAGACATAACAACAACAGCCGATGCAACAGCCATAGCGCCCATAAACAATATTATTCCCACAATTATCAACCTATAGATACTTATCATCAATTGTTTTTAACCTTTTCTGCCTCAATCTCTTCCATCAGGTCTTCCATCCGCCTGATGAACCGTCCCGCATTCTCAAGCATCTTGTCAAGCATAGCACCTGAGATAGTCTTTATCTTCCCGTGCTCATAATCTTTCCATGTCCTGACAATCTCATCCGCATATCGCGCAAATTCAGGCTCTAACTTTTTCTTCTTGACAAAGATCTCATCAAGGCTAGTCGCGACCATCTTCTGCGTCGGTGGCGAATATCCAGCCATGATAAGCGGCGCCTGCCCCGCATCAACAACTGCAGTATATATCTTCTCAAGGACATTGAGCATGAACTCATGCCGTACCCGCCTTATCCGCAACGGTGCCTTCCCGATAAGCGACCGCATAGACTCCTTGGTGCCCGGGATCCTGCCGTCCCTTAAAAGTTTCTTGAGCGGAACGAAAAATCCGGACGGGTCATAGACAGGTATCCCGTCCCGGATCTCCTGGAACGTCACAGGCGACCCATGTCGAATCAGATCCCAGTATTCAGTGAGATTGTAATATGATGTGTGGATATCCACCTTATGTTTTTTCTTAGATATGATGGCGGCCTCATGCGCACACACGTCAAGTTTCTTCCTAGTAAGCTTATCGATTTGACACATGTCATCAAATATGATGATGGCTGTCATGTCCCTAGTCTTAGAGAAATCATTTGAGGTAAGCAGCCATATGGATTTGATCACAGGCTTGAAACCCTCAAGCACATGATTACAATATTCCTTTATTGCGCTGACCTGAGTCAGTTCATTTTTTTCCTTTCTGTCTTTCTGGACTTTTTCCTTTTTTTCCGTCGTCAATTTTGACATCTCCTATAGCTTTCTGAAGGTTTGTGGCATACACATTGCTCGAATATATCTCATCTTCAGATATGTCTGATACCTTGCCTGAATCAAACGCTTTCTTGTTGCTGTGCATTTTCTTGAGTGTTTCAATATGATCTTTTGACACAAGCCCTGTGTCGATGAAATGTATCTTGAAATGCTTCAGTATTTCAGAATGATCCTTAGGTTTGGTCTTACCTGCTTTCTTGAGCGCCGAACCGCAGGCATCAATGGTCTTGGTATATGCCGCATTGACCATCTTTTTCTTGTTCATGAAATCAAGGACATTGAAAAGTTTCTCCATGCTCTCAATAAATTCAGTGACTATGATGATATACTTCTCGATCTCGCGCCCGGAGACATTAGTGATTTCACCATGATCGATCTTTCGCGTGGTCTCATACATCATCTCATAATCCTTGACGATCCGCGCAGGAATTATCTTGGTCTCGACAAACCGTTTAGACAGTTCACGGCCAATATTTTTTGCGGCAGGCGGTGCAACACCTGAAAACATAAGCACTGCCTGTGCCGACTCGACCATGGCAGACAGCAGGTCAGAAGTCACATCATCTAGAAATATCTTGCGCGCCTCACCAAGCTTTTTAGGTGCATCATTGATCAATGTCTGCGCACGTTCACGAGTCCCGGACAGTTTACCTTCATTAAGGAGCATCTGTATGGGTTTGATATACCCTGACGGGTCATAAAGGATCAGTGCATCCCTCATCTGCGTGATGATCCATGGCTGTCCTGATCGCACCATGTCCCAGAAGACAGTCAACGGTTTTGGCGCCTGCATATGAAGGTCAAGCTTGTCATTTTTCATCGCCATCTTAGATATCTCGCGCAGGTTCATGTTCATGAGGTCAATGACCCGCCTATCAAAATCATCGCGCGTATCATCCACAATGACAAGGATATCAATGTCAGACCCCTTGACATAATCTTTCTGCCTGACAGCGGATCCCGCGATATACACAGACTTGACCACCGTCTTATATTTCTCGCAGAATGGATTGATGTGGTTATTGATCTTGTCAAGGACTTCTTGCTCCATGCACTGATTTTAGCAAGTTGTGTATATATGTTTTTTAGATTTTTTCATATCATGATTTTTGGATATGCCCCAAAAAGTTGTTTCTGTGACTATGTCTGCCAAAAGTCACCCACAAGGGTGTTTACCAAATTATATACTGGGTACTCAGCCAAATACAATATCAACGCATAACTAAAACTCATCAAAACCAATTGACAAAAACAAACTAATACAACCGAAACCTTCAAACAATTCATTGACGAGAGGCAATATTATGACAAAACATCAAGAAAACTCAAAAACCAAAGACAATAACAATCTGAACACAACCGATTACAATCAGATACTGGGTGACATAAGATCCATACTCCAGAAAGGCGTGTCAAAAGCATACAAAGCAGTCGACAACCTGAGGGTCCAGGCCTATTGGCAGATTGGTGAACGGATAGTTCGAGAAGAATTAAATCACAAGAGTAGGGCGGATTATGGAATGGATATAATTAACAATTTAGCAATTGATTTGAATTTAGCCAAGCCGACACTACGGCATATGGTTCGTTTTTATAGAGAATATCCAATACTCTCCACAGTGTGGAGAGAATTAAGTTGGAGTCATTATCGGATAATTATGTATATAAAAAATAAAGACGAACGCCACTTTTATGAACAACAAATCCTCTTGAACATATGGAGTGCTCGAGAATTAGAACGACAAATTAAAAATAATCTTTATATGCATAAGAAAAATGAAGGAAAACTTCTTATAATTCAATCACGACCAACAAAACCAATCCTACCAGAAGACATATTCAAGGACATCTACAACTTTGATTTCTTGACCTTAGACGAGAACCACACCGAAACAGACCTGGAAACAGCACTGATAAGACACACAGAAAAACTATTGCTTGAGTTCGGCTCAGATTTCTCAATTTCAGGCAGGCAGAAAAAGATAATGATCGACAATCAAATCCACAAAGTAGACCTTGAATTCTATCACAGGGCCCTTCCCTGCATAGTCCTTGTTGACCTTAAGATCGGTAGATTCAAGAGCGAATATATCGGTCAGATGAACAAGTACCTCAACTGGTATAAAGAGCACAAAACATACCCCTGGGAAAAAGCCCCGATAGGCATCATAATCTGCAGATATAAAGGCATTGAAGAGATACATTATGCGTTGGGCGGGATCAAGAACTCAATTTTTGTCGCCGAATACAAGACACGACTCCCAAAAGCAGACACAATCAAAATATTATCAAAATCCTAAGTTGTGGTATTTAGAATACTAAATATAAAGACTGATTGATACAACAGAAACCTTCAAACAATTCATTGACGAGAGGCAATATTATGACAAAATATCAAGAAAACCCAAAAACCAAAGACAATAATAATCTGGATATAACCGATTACAATCAAATACTGGGTGACATAAGATCCATACTCAAAAAAGGTGTATCAAAGGCATACAAGGCCGTTGACAACCTGAGGGTGCAGACCTATTGGCAGATTGGAGAACGGATAGTCCGAGAAGAATTAGAACACAAAAGTCGTGCGGATTATGGGGGATACATCATAACTTCGTTAGCAGAAGACCTAAATATAGATAAGCGTTTATTTTATCGGATAGTTAAGTTTTATCGGTTGTATCCAATTGTGGTTACAGTGTCCCCACAATTAAGTTGGTCACATTATGAACTTTTGATAGGTATTGATAATATTAAAATAAGAAAATTCTATGAAGTAAAAACAATAGACGAAAGTTGGAGTGTCCGGCAATTACAGAAACAGATACGAAATGATTTATACAGGCATTCAAAAGAAGAAGGAAAAGTAATTGTTACTCAACCCATACCCCAAAAACCAATTTTACCCGAAGACATATTCAAGGACACATACAACTTTGATTTCTTGACCTTAGACGAAAACCATACCGAAACAGACCTGGAAACCGCACTGATAAAACACACAGAAAAACTATTATTGGAATTCGGCTCAGATTTCTCAATATCAGGCAGGCAGAGAAAGATAATGATCGACAATCAAATCCACAAAGTAGACCTTGAATTCTATCACAGGGGACTTCCTTGCATAGTCCTTGTGGATCTAAAGATAGGCAGATTCAAGAGCGAATATGTAGGCCAGATGAACAAGTATCTCAACTGGTATAAAGGACACAAAACATACCCCTGGGAAAAAGACCCGATAGGCATCATCATCTGCCGGTACAAGGGTATTGAAGAGATACATTACGCATTGGGCGGGATCAAAAACTCAATCTTTGTCGCCGAATACAGATTAAAACTTCCAAAAGCAGCCAAAATAAAAATAGTATCTGCTCCTTAAATCTTGTTATTTCGGATATACAAATACAAAAACAAACTGATACAACCGAAACCTTCAAACAATTCAACAACGAGAGGCAATATTATGACCAAGCATCAAAGAAACACCAAAACCCCAAACAATAACAATCTGGACACAACGGCTTACAATCAAATACTGGGTGACATAAGATCCATACTCCAAAAAGGCGTATCAAAGGCATATAAGGCCGTTGACAACCTAAAAGTCCAGACCTATTGGCAGATTGGAGAACGAATCGTCAGAGATGAATTGGAACACAAAGGTCGTGCGGATTATGGCAAACAGATTATTGAAAAGTTGGCGATAGATTTAGAATTCTCAAGAGCCACAATGTTTTCTATAGTTGCATTTTATAGAACTTATCCAATTGTCCAAACACTGTCTGGACAATTAAGCTGGTCTCATTATCTTGAATTCATAAGGATTGAAAACAAAAATGAACGAGATTTTTATGAATTACAGACCCTTTCAAACATATGGAGTGTCCGGCAATTACAGAAACAGATACGAAATGATTTATATGGTCATTCAAAAGAAGAAGGAAAAGTAATTGTTACTCAACCCATACCCCAAAAACCAATTTTACCCGAAGACATATTCAAGGACACCTACAACTTTGATTTCTTGACCTTAGACGAGAACCAATATTATGGTTGAGGATTATATCCTATCATTACTTCTGATTTATAACTTTTAATATTAAATATATTAATATGAAATATTTAGTATTTAGTTTTGTTTTTGTATTTATCTTAATCTCAAATGTAGTTTATGCAGGTCAGATTACTTATAATGTAACTAATAATTGTGGTGTTGATGGAGCATTTGAAATTATTACTGCGAACCTAACATTGGATGGTAACGAACGGTATTCTCCGATTTTGGTTTCTGATTCAATCAATAACATAGTCATAATGGAATTGTCCGTTCCAGGTAATAAAACAAAATATAAAAATAATGTAAAAGCTTTGTTTTATGTTATATGTAATGGACAAGAAAGAGGTACTAATGGAATATATGCTACACCAAAAGTTCAATTTTACAATAATTTAAATCAAACAAGTTTTGTATGGAATATTACCTTTAAGGTTCCAGAAGACGCAACATATTGTGAAGCACATGCTAAGACTTATTTATATAATGAGACCTGGGTTTATCAAAATAATTGTTCAAAAAAAGAAGATAAATGTTTTTGTGCATTAAATGGACCTGATGTAGATCACCAACACGCTTCTAAAACTTATGAAGTATGGACAAGAGAACAATATTTTATGGATCAATGGGCTGAAGAATTTAGAAATTTAGCATCAGAAGAGCGTGATAGTAGAGATTGGGGTCTGATTTTAAATTTTGTAGCAGTTTTTGGTGGTTTAATTTTAGGTGGTTTAATAACTTTGTATGCTACTAATAAAGCAAATTCAAAATTATTCAAGCAAAAGATGAAAAGGGATGACGCTGAAAGAATATATATTCCTTCACAAAATGCAGTAGAATCCTCTTTAGAACAAATCAATAACTTCAAACCTATTAAGAGTTCTCATAATGACTGGCAAAATATTTGCGAAACATCTTTGTCAACTATATTTGAAAATAAAAACAAAAAGTTATACG
>DAOVHT010000102.1 GCA_030671745.1 Candidatus Nanohaloarchaea archaeon | reverse complement strand
ATTCCTCTCTCTTAGTCTCAGTAAGCTTGACACCGAACTTTTTCTCGGCCGCCATCTCGATAGGCAACCCGTTCCTGTCAAGACCTAGAGGAAAAAGCACATTGAACCCTTTCATACGTTTGTACCGCGCAAACATATCCATGAGCGCATAGGTTGTCGCATGACCTAAATGAATTGGGCTGTTGACGTAAGGCGGCGGCGTATCGATAGAATACACTTTCTTTTTAGAACCCTTATCAAACCGATAAGTCTTGTCCTTCTTCCATTTCTCATAAATCTCAGACTCAAAAGCCTTATCCCATCTTTTCTCAGAAATCTTAGCATCCGCCATAAATATTACCCTAACAAAGGTTAATGAATAAATAACCTATATAAATTTATCTGAAAAGTTAAGACAAAAAGACCTAATCCTAAATACCCGTTAACTTCAGGACCCTAAGTATCCTCATTCAATATTTGAAACAAAGGATGTTTATCAAAATGTACCCATGTTGAATTAATTTTCATAAAATACATACCCACCCCATCAAGCAAAGAATCTAAATCACCCATATCTGAAACATATTTTGGCAATCCAAATATATTTAAATCGTCAATCTTTGATAAATAAACACCTAAACCCGATTTAACATCTTTTCTGACATGCCGTATCATGTGAGAATAATTCCTAGCCGGCAAAATACGAGATTTATCATAATCAAAGAATTCAGAAATCCATTTACAGACATCTTTATCATATTCAAAACATTTCAATGTTTCAAGCTCATAATGTAAATTGGCAGAATGTATAATTTCTCCATTTGAAGATCCCTCAAGCTCAAGAATATACCCTTTATCTTGATGAACCCATAAAGAGATATTAGTATCATATATTTCATCATAAGCTAGACCCTCATGATTATCATACACCTTACAGAACCCACGATCCAATAAAATACCTTCAGATTGAGACCTATCTTTCAAAACAACATCATCAACCATAAGTTATTCAATACTCCCGCAAAGTTTAAAAAGCTATACTTTAACGTACCTACAGATTATACGCAAAACATTATAACAATAACGCCTAAAACATACAAAATAACATAGAATTCAACGTTTTAACGCAGAAATAAGAGATTAAAGAAAAAAAAGAAAAGAGATGTTTAGATAAATTCAATACCTAAATCTTTTTCAATCTGTTTAGTGCCTTCTTTATGGAAACCCACATCAGTACCGAATATCTGCGGACTCTTGACACCGGTCACGATAAGCATGACCCTTAAAGAATCACCAAGATCCTTATCCATCTGTGCACCCCATATGATCTTAGCATCAGGTGACAGCCTTGAAGTCACAGAATTAACAACTTCCTGACTCTCCTTAAGCGTAAGGTCACCACCACCGACAACATTGACTAGAGCACCATCAGCACCATCTATATCAACATCCAAAAGCGGATTAGATAATGCTTTCATTGCAGCCTCTTCAGCCCGGTTCTCAGTATCGCTCTGACCCATACCGATCATAGCAAGACCACCTTCACCCATGACTGCTTTGATGTCAGCGAAATCAAGATTTATAAGACCCGGTTTAGTGACAAGCTCAGTTATGCCTTTAACAGCATTGACCAGTATCTCATCAGCAACCTTGAAAGCCACATCAATAGAGACATCAGGAACAATATCCAATAATTTATCATTAGGGATGACAATCAAAGTATCGACTGCACTTTCCAGTTTCTTAAGACCATGTTTTGCATTTTCCTGCCTCTGCTGACCTTCCATAGCAAACGGTAAAGTGACGATAGCAATAGTCAATGCACCGATCTTCTTTGATACTTCAGCAACGATAGGTGCTGAACCAGTACCGGTACCACCACCAAGACCACAAGTAATGAATACCATGTCTGCATTCTCGAGATGATCTTTTATGTCATCACGGTTCTCTTTAGCTGCAGCCTCACCTTTTGACGGGTCAGCACCAGCACCAAGACCTTCAGTGACTTCCTTACCTAAAAGAATCTTTTCATCCGCATCAGTATAAAGCAGATCCTGTGCGTCAGTATTTATAGCAAGAAGATCTGCACCTTCAATACCGATCTCAGCAAGTCTTGCAAGCGTGTTGTTACCTGCACCACCTGCACCAACAACTTTAATCTCAGCAAGCCTTTTATCAAGCATCTTTTTCAGTTCATCATCAATTGAATGAGCTTTCTTATTTTTTGGACTCGATCTATTAGCCGCATTTTTTATAATGTCTTCCATATATTAAACAACTCCCCGTATAAATATCAAATCTTAATTCCTAATGATGTGATAAAATATTTAAATATATCTTTTTATGCTACTCCTCGTAGATAAATTCTCTGCACCTTATTTCTTCGCAAACACTTCTGCAAATTCAACATTCTCCACAGACTTGACATATTTGATTATATTTTCGGATATCTTACCTTTAGCTTCCGCCTGGACATTTGACCCTGAAGGCAAAGTGATCTTTACAGATTTTCCACTGACATCAATTTTTATGTTATCATAGATTGCAGTATAATATGACACGATAGCCATGACCTGCTCACTTGCATCGTCCACCATTTGATTTACTGTTACAGTGTAGACCAAAGTCTTGCCCGCCAGAGGATGATTGAAATCCATTCGCACCCGACCGCTTGCGACACTGACCACACGACCTTTGGTCCCCGCGAAATCGATGTAATGCCCAGGGATAGGGGTGATGTTCTGTGTCTTGAACTGGTTATGGTTGAACACCTTGATAAGCCGAGAATCACGGTTACCGAATGCTTTATCAGGTGCAAGCTCAACTTCAGAATTATCTTTGACTTTCAGTTTCTTGATACCATCTTCAAGCCCGGGAAGGATCTGTTTTGCGCCAAGGACAACTGTGACAGGACCATACTTGACCTGCGGATTATGTATGTTACTCTTTTTAGCAAGCGCTTCATCAGTAAGATCGAATATCTCACCGCTCTCTTTTATCCTGCCGACAAAATCAATATTTACGAAATCCCCATCTTTCATAGCAATCACAGACATCATTATTATCTTACAAATCATTGTCTCAAATACATTTATAAAAGTTATGCCAATACCCTACAAAAGATTAATAAGAATTGACCTATCTAGAACTATGCATGCCAAAAGACTGGAGAGACAAGCTAGACGCGCAGACACGCCATGACCTGGAACATCTGACAAAAGACACAGTTACCTACAAGCAGGCATATAAGTCATCAGAGAACCCGGCAATATCCCAGATCTGGATCGCTTTAGTTGAAATCTCGCGCACCCTATCAAACCTGGATACACGTATGAAGACCTTAGAGGATCTCCATTTCGAAAAGAAAAAAAAGGGCGACATCCTGAAAGATCTAGAAAAATGGTAAAATTTCTACAAGACCTCAATCCCTGGTTTCCCAGGTTCCGCACGTTTAGACTTATCTTCATCTGACTCATCCGCCCTTATGACATTTATCTCGCAGTCAAACTCATCAATGAACACATCAAGACCTGAAGCCAGGGCCAGATACTCATCTTCTGACGATAATACATCAATAAACACCGGTCTTTTCATCAAATTCTGCGCATACTTGGAAGCATCCTTGCCAACCGCTTTCATCTCAGCGTCTTTCATGACCTCAGCGATAAGGTTCTTAGGCTTACCTTTAGCAAGTTCATAGATCTTATGCTTCCATGCCGGCGCAACATAAAGATTGATTGATTTAGACGTCTTGCCTATCAACTGCACAATCTGCCTGACATCAGCTGCCGTATCCTTTACGAACTTTTCCATCAGGATGGCTTTCTTGTCTATGTAATCCTCATTACTGACCGGCCACTCAGACACGAAATCTTTACCACTGACCATAGTCCACATCTCTTCAGCGATATGTGGCGTGAACGGCGCAAGAAGCTTGATGATAGTATCAATACCTTCAGCAACAACAGCTTTAGAACTTTTATCTTTCTTTAAGGCCAATTTCTGGATTTCACTGGTAAGTGCCATGATATCAGATATCGCAAAACTGAACCTGAAATTCTCGATATCTTCAGTCACAGAATTTATGGTGCTGTGTATAACACTCAACACATACTTGGATTTAGCATCCAACTT
>DAOVHT010000150.1 GCA_030671745.1 Candidatus Nanohaloarchaea archaeon | reverse complement strand
TTAATACTTCATCTGTTCTGTAATTGTCAAGAACCCAACCTATCATGATACCACTTGTGAATATGACTATGGCTGCTATAAGGCTTGTGATAAAGATGTGTTTTATGTATTGTTCTTTCATTTAAAGTCCTCTGTTTTTGATTATTATGTTAATTGTGTCAGATATATTTAAAAAAGCTACCATACCCGTTTTGATTGGCGTAATTCTTGAATGATTGAATATATCCAACTTATAGTTATTAGCCATGGATATACTGTCAGAAATAATATGAATGAAATTATTGATTTCAGGGATAAATCAATGTTTTTTTCTGTGATTTTGTGTGCTTTGTATATGAAATAAAATCCGATAAGGGTTATTACTATCAGAGGTATTGATATTGTGAAATTGATAGTCAATAGTGTCTGTTTCATAGTGAGCATGTCTATAAGGTCAAAGATTGATGTGTCTGCGATTATTACTCGTTGATATATGTATTTTAACCATTTTGCGATACCATCCCCTGCAATTGTTGTGGTTATGAAAACTAAGAATACACCAAGTATGTTAAGGGGTAGCATGAAAAGTCCTAATACACCGAATTCTTTGTTAAAATGCATGTGCTTGTATTTTCGTGCATTGTAGATGTATCCGCGAAACCATCTGATTCTTTGGCGCATCAAGGATTTAAGTGTGTTTGGGGCTGCAGTATGTGTGATGCTTCTTATTTCAAAAGCGATGTGTTTGTGTCTGTTGTGGAGACGTAATGCAATCTCTAGGTCTTCTGTTATATTGTCTGCTTCGTCGAAATAACCTTCTTCTTTTAGGTCATCTGTCCTGTATACACTTAAGACTCCAGGGGTTACATACATACAATTTATGAATGAGTATATCTGTCTAAATATCGCTGCGTACATGTATTCAAATACCTGGATCTTTTCAATTATCTTTCTGTTGTTTCTTATCAATATGCTGCTTGAACATCCTGATATGCCTTTTTTTCTGAAATTTTGAACTATCCTTATCACTGATTCTTTTTCTATGTAAGAATCTGCATCAATACATGCGAAAAGTTCTTTTTTAGATCTTTTCAGTGCAACATTCAATGCATGACCTTTACCATGATTTGTTGTGCTTATGACTGTTATGCCATGTTTTTGATACCTTTTGGCTATCTTTGCAGTGTTATCTTCTGAACCGTCATCTATCACATATATTTCATATCTGTCTTTTGGGTAGTTTATCTCTAATATAGATTCTATCGTTTTTGCTATTGTTTTTTCTTCATTGAATGCGGGAATTGCGAAAGTGATAGAGGGGTAATAGCCTCTTTTTTGTTTTTTACATTCTTCAATCTCTTTTTTGCCTAGAAGCAGTAGGTTAAACCATATAATTGCTAAGTATAATCCTATGAATGAGATTATGAGCATGATGTATTCAAGCATATCGGTTCACTTTTGTATTCAATAGAGTTTCAGATGCCCTGTTATCTTATCTATCTTTTCGTCTCTGTCAGGACCTATCGCAAGTGCTGTTATTGTTCCAGATGGTATTTCTGTTCTTCCTGCGTCGCGTATCAGTGCTGGTTTCATTTTTTCTGCATCTGCTTTGTTGAAAAGTGCGATCATCTCTTTTTCGCTGTCAATCTTCAGCACTACTTTTTTCTGGCCTTGCATCTCCCATATATTTTTGTTTGTGAATGATGCTTTTTTGTATGCGTTAAGGGATGCGTGACTGGCCTGGGCTGCCATCTTTCCTTTTCCTAGATTTAAATCTTTTCTGATTATGATTGCCTGTTTCATAGTATTAGTTTTGCAAAACTAACTTTTTAAATGATATGCTTATATAGGTGTTTTATATCAATTAATCAGTATGGTCGGTAATCTGAGCAGTTTTTTTCAGGAACAGATATTGTATCCGCTTTTGAATGATAATCCTTATTACACTCTTGGTGAGACTGTTCTTTATGGGCTGGCATTTCTTTTTTTTGTGTGGTTAGCATCACGGTTTTTTGAGAAGATGAAAATCGATATAGGTCTTAAGTTTTTGGTCGGTTGGTCGGGTTGGATACTTATCATGGCGGGGACTCGGGTTTTGGAGGATCAGGAGGTCCTTACATCTCGACTTTTCATCACGCCTTATAATGATGTATTTTTTATATCTGTTGCGTTCTCTTTGATGTTTATCCTTAAGGTTCTTGAGGATAAAGGTGTTGCTGATTTTTATCAGGTCTGGATGCGCGTACCTTACATCTTGTTCGTTCCGATCTTATTTTTCTTGTCGTATTCTAATCTTGTTGGCGGATTGTATATATTGTCTATATTTTCTTTGGTTATGGGTCTGTTGTATCTGTTGCGCAAGAATTTTGTGTCATTATTGTCTTCTGAAAACATGGTTGCTATGTCATCTCATATTCTTGATGCGTCTGCCACTTTTGTTGCTATGTCTGTTTTTGGTGCTTTTGAGAAGCACATAGTGCCTAACTTATTTATTGATATTTTTGGTCCTGTGGTTATGTTTCCCTTGAAAATTGCTGTTGTCGGTTTTGTGCTATATTACATTGATAAAGAAGTGGATAATGACTCTGAAAGGCGCTTTTTCAAGCTTATGATATTCTCGTTAGGGCTTGGTCCGGGGCTTCGTGGTCTGATACAGGCTGTCGGGTACTAGCTTCTGAAAGCACATAAAAATGCGAGGCATTTTTAGTGTCCCAAAAATCTATGATTTTTTAGGACTAGGGCATCAGTGACACCGTTCGCTTCGCTCAGGTGGCAGGTTTATCAATAAAGAGTGGGTCACGCCCAAACTTCCACAGAAGTTTGATCACCAACCTTCA
>DAOVHT010000022.1 GCA_030671745.1 Candidatus Nanohaloarchaea archaeon | reverse complement strand
TGCGGGGGCTGTGTACCATATGGTGAATCTTGCCATCATCGATGTTCTTCTTTTTGTTGTCGCATATGTTGTGGTAAAGCATTTCGGTACAAGTAATCTTGATAAGATGGGTGGGTTAGGTTTCGGTAATCCTGTCCTTTTTGTTTCGGCTTTAGTCGGTGTTTCGGCACTTTCCGGGTTCCCAATGACTAACGGTTTTTCAAGCAAGCTCTTGATCTATCTGGCGGGCATTGATGCATTCCCTATTGCTACGTTTGTTGCAATGCTCGTGTCTGTATTGACGTTGGCATATTCATTTAAGATGTTGCATCTGATATTTTTTTCAAACAGGAAAGATGCAGGCGTGGTCAAGATTGATGATGATCTTAAGGTCATCATGATTCTGGTTGCAATATTGTGTGTTGCGCTCGGCGTGTTCCAGGGGTATTTTACGGGACTTATGGGTGTCATTTCGGGTTCGGGTCTTGACCGGGAACTTTATATCAAGGCGGTTTTAAGTATAGTTTAGGGTGTGGTGTTGTTATGGTGGATATGATGTATTTTGTGGTTGATGACTGGTCTTTTATATTTCTCTTATTTTCAGCTCTGACTTATGTGTTCTATCTTTTTGCAAAGACTGATTCAGATGTATCTCTAGCTTCTAAGAAACCGTATGCTTGCGGGTTATCGATTGATCCTGATAAAGAAAAAGTGCCGTCACCATCGTTCTATAAGACTATGGTATCTGTATTTCATATGAGTGCGATAAAAAAGATGCATAAGGATGATCTGTCTACATATCTTCTATGGATGCTTTCTGGTGTGGTTTTCGTGTCTGTCTATCTTTTGATCTTTAATCTTTAGTTCAATCGATCTAATTTTTTTTAGTTTCTGAGATATACCACTTTGGGTGGTAACTCTGTGTAGATAGACTTACCTGGGTTGTCGAATATCAATATACTGGGTGGTTATCCAATAGGTATGTATGTTACGCGCAAAGACGGTCGGATATTGCAGGTATGATGGTCTGGATGTATATACGGACAGGATTGACAATGATGAGTTTGATGCAGCCATTACACTATTCTCAAGACGTTTAGGGGTTAAGGGTGATGATGTCGTTGCTGGTACAAATTCATCTGGTGTGGTCAAAAATGAGTATACATTCTCAAACATCTTCGGTGCGGATGAGATCGAAGTGTCCTACAATCCTAAAACACATCTTCTGGTGCTCGGTTCAAAGGATAGGTCGCAGATTGAGCAGTTCTTAAGCTGTGTTTCCGGATCTGGATTGTCTGATAGGTCTGGTTTGACATCAGATGTGATCGGGACTGTTCTGAAAGGTGATAGTGTTCGGGGGGGGCATTCAAGGGGTTTTTTCAGTTCAATCAAGAATCTGTTCGGGAAGGGGTCCGGGTCAAGTGATGTGGGTGAAGAGGGCTCTGTACTTGATGTTAATCCTTCAGCATATCATCTTCTCGATGACCGCGAGAAAAAGCTTATTGATTCTTATGAGTCGCAATTGCTGGATATGGAGCGATATGTGGTCAGGAAGAATATAGTGGCGTCATATCTTGGCAAAGTGAACAGGTCTCTTGAGGATGTTGCGCAGATGGCTGAAAAATATACGATTGCTGAGGAGCGTGGCATGGATGCACATGATAGGCTTGTAGAGAATGCGCAGTTCTGGAAAGAGCTTGATTATGTGCCGTCGTATTAGATTATATGTTGGGTGGTAAGATATGAATATAATTGATAGATTAATCGGGAAAACTGAGGTGGAACAAGAACCGAGCATTGATGATATGGTGAGTGAGCTTGATAGATATATGCAGGTTCTCAAGATGGAGCAGAAGAATGCGTCAAGAATATCGTCTGTGTGTGATACTTCAATAGATAAGATCTCTGCTGAAAAACAGGAGCTTTTTCTTCAGGTGCGAAGACTTATGGGTGAGGGGAAAGTCGATCGCGCTAGGTCTTATATCGCGTCCATGCAGAAACTTGAGATGCAAGAGAATATGTTGTCTAAGCAGAAAGAGATATACAAGCAACGGGTTTTTGAGTATACACCGCTCGTGATTGATGTGGATGTCATGCGTAAGGATCTCCTTTACAAGAAAGCATTGAATTATCTGAACCCTGAAATCAAGAATGTGAGTCTTAGTGAAGTCATATCTGGTTTTGAAAATATAAAGCAGAAGATGAACAGTAATGACCTTTCTGAACCGATACAGCTTCGAGGGTATATGATGTCAAAAGAGAATATGCTTGATGCTCAGGCTGAGATTGGTGATTTTGATATCTATGATGAGGATATAAATCGTATCTTTGGTGATATATCAAAAAATCCTGAGGGATACAGTCAGGAGATATTAGATGCATACAGTCTTGTTAATGTTGTTCCCATCAAAGAAGAAGAACCACTCCAGTGAATGTGATGGCCTGTGCTAGAACAGCTTTTTATCGATAAAGGTGACTCATGTCTTGCAAAGAGCAGAGATGTGAGGGGCACAGAGCCGTTGCATTCCCTTAAACTCATGTATCTGGCAAAGGATTATTATGTAAGGGCTATGCTTGAAAATGATGTCAACGTGCGATACAAAGGGTATGCAAATTATAAGGAACTCCAGAAAGAATCATGGGATTTTGGACTCTCTGTCTTAGGCGGTAATGGTCCTGATGATCTGTCAAAGGGTGTTGGTCTGTGCGGTCCTGCTGATTCTGAGGATTCAGGTGTTTCTGACAGTAATTGGGTGGATAATGCAATCGTTACATCTGATTATGTATTTGATGATATTGTCGGGTATGATTACATCAAAGAGAAATTCAAGGTGCACATGATATATCCTATGACTCGCGACATGCCCTTTAAGATCAATTCTCCAAATACTATCCTTATGTACGGTCCTCCTGGTTGCGGTAAGACTTTTTTCGTCGGGGCGTTATCAAATGAGTTGCCCGGGGGTTCCGTATATTATATGGATGCGTCAAACATACTCTCTAAATATTATGGTGAGACCAGCAGGAATCTGGGCGAGATATTTTCAAAGGTCAAGGAAAACAAGAATAATGTGCTTTTCATTGATGAGGTCGATGCGCTTTCCATGACCCGGGACAGCAATGATCCTGTGTCTAACCGGACCCTCTCAACATTGCTTACACAGATTGACGGTATCGATAAGTCTGACATAAATCTTATTGCTGCAACCAACCGTCCTGATCTGATAGACAGTGCGCTCTTGAGCCGATTCAATTCTATGCTTTATATCGGACCGCCGGGAAAGAAAGAAAAGAAGTTCATATTTGAACTTGAGATGGATAAACAGATAGAAGGACATACACCTGATCTAGTGGTTAAGGATATTGTGCATTATATGGAGGATAAAGAAGCTAAGGGATTAAGGTATAGTGGTCGGGATATAAGGCGTATCGTCACAAATGTTCTAGAGCTTGCAGCTATAGATTATGTTGTGAACGGTTCATTCTGTATCGATAATAAAATGTTTTACCAGATGATTGATGAAAGTATGCCCGGTATCAGTTCGGAGGGTCTTGGTATATATGATGATTTTGGTGTCTGATCAGAATTGGTGTGGGTATACGATACTTTTAAAAAGATTATCTTAACATATATAAATTTGTTGGACGAGTTTATATATCTGTCAGAGTATATAAGTACTATATATAGATATATATACTAAGTAGAACATAATATTTATTTACAGGTCTGTGTGTGATTGGAATGCAAGTTAAGATTGAAAAACAAGATAAAGAAACATTAATTATCGAGATTGATAATGGTGGACATACTCTTCCTAATCTTTTAAGGAAAGCTTTATGGGATGATTCTTCAGTATCTCTTGCAGCTTATGAGAAATCACATCCTTATGTGGGTGCACCAAGACTTATTGTCAAATCAAAAGATCCAAAGAAATCAATTATGGCTGCAATCAAAAGGACACAGGATCAGATAGAACTATTCGGTTCCGAATTTGAAAAAGTTCTTAAAAAATAAGTCTTTTATTTTTCTAAATCTATTTTATTCATTATTTTGATCTTTTGTTTATTTTTGTTAATATATGTATTTGTTTAAAGTATTTGTTATCATTGAGTGTCGAAATAATCTTTTAGTTTTTTGCTAGTTTATAGTAACCTTTATATAGTTATCTCCTAATATAAATATCCACAAAAATTTGTTGATATTATTTTTGAGGGGACAAATAATTCATAAGTTATATAAATCTTATGGTGCTATTTGAGGTAGATTTAAGGGGTGGATATATTATGCAGATGTGTAAAACATGCGGAAGTCTTATGAGGCCGGAGAAAGAGAACGGTTCTGTAGTCTTTGTCTGTGGTAATGGTTGCAGTATTGAAAAAGTTGCTAAAACTGATTCTTTAAAACTTAGTCAGAAGATTGAACATGAACCATTGGATAACGTTCAGGTTATTGAAACCAAAAGAGCTAATCTTCCTATTATGGAATATCCTTGTCAGAAATGCAATAATAATAAAGTGTTCTGGTGGACAAGACAGACAAGATCCAGTGATGAGCCTGAGACAAGATTCTATAAATGTACTGATTGCGGTCACACTTGGCGAGAATATAGTTGATTGAATTATTTTATCATTTTTTGTCTTCTATCTTTTTTTAATTATTATTTGATCTTTTTTTAGTTATTTTTAATTATGCTCTATTATTTTTTCAATTATCTTTCAATTTAGTTTTTATTCTTTAGTTTTTGAGTTTTTTATTGGTAAAATCGGAAATAAGATTAAACATTAATAAATGTTTGGTCAAAAGTAATAGATACTGATATTTATCGGAGAGGTTAATTCATATGTTTAATGCAACACTAGATAATGTGGTTCTTTTCAGGGATGCCCTGACTGCGGTCTCAGAATTTATAACTGAGGGTATATTCAAAGCTAAAAAAGATGGCATATACATGTCTGCTGTGGATCCAACTATGGTTGTTCTAGTTGATTTTAAATTCCTTGCAACTCAATTTTCAAAGTATGAGGTTGATACAGAACAGGAAATAAGCGTCAATATGGAAGGTTTTTTATCTATCCTAAAACGAGCTTCAGCTTCAGATAAAGTTACGCTGGCACTTGATAAGGATGCAAAGAAGCTTGAAATAACATTTGTTGGCGGATCTACAAGGAAGTTTGTGCAACCACTTATAGTCATTGAGGAAGCTGAAACACCTGAGATGAATCTTGATTTTCCAGCTCATGTAGATATACAGACTTCTATTCTTGAGGATGGTATCGGTGATGCATCTATCGTCTCTGATACGATTGTTGTTGAGGCTGATGAAAAGATGTTTGCAATATCATCTAAAGGTGATCTGAATAAGGTGCGGCTTGAGATTGAGAAAGGTAATAAGGCATTGCTTGATCTTTCTGTAAAGGAGAGTTGCGCATCGAAGTTCAGTCTTGATTATTTCAAGAAAATCATAAAGGCAGGAAAACTTGCAGATGTGGTTGAAATCAATTTTGGTAAAGACTATCCTGCTAAATTAACATTTAGGCAGAAAGATGCTCTTGAACTTAATTATGTGCTTGCACCGCGGGTTGAGGATTAGATTATAATCGTTTTTTATATTTTTTAGTCTTTATTTTTATGTGATTGTTATGGATCTTGATTTTCTTTTATATTCTATATTTACTCTTTTTGTAATAATCAATCCTATCGGCACTGTCGGTATAATACGTTCGTTGTTGGATGATTACCGTAAGGGTGAACGGGTCCAGATTATGCATAGGGCGATAATTGTTGCGACATCATCACTTCTTATCTTTACTGTGTTCGGAAATGCTATCTTTTCGTTTTTAGATATTGATCTGTATTCATTTAAGATTGCTGGCGGTATCTTGTTGGGTGTCATTTCATTCCACATGATCTTTGGGCAGAAACAGAAAGCGAAACATACGTCTGAGGAGGAAGCGGAATGGGAAACAATGGAGGATCTGGCCATAACTCCTCTTGCCATACCGCTCATGACCGGACCTGGTGCAATAACTACTGGTATCCTTCTTTATTCTTCTGCAGTATCGGGAGAACAGAAGATATTTGTGATCCTTGCTGTCATCATTGCATTTATGCTCTCTTATGCCATATTTAGGAGTTCTGAGAGGATATTTACTATTTTAGGAACTACGGGCACTAAAGTAATAACTCGTATGATGGGGCTTATTCTTTTGGCTATCGCGGTGCAGTACATTACTGGTGGTATGGTCGATTTCTATTATACTGTGTTTGCTGTCTGATCTTTAGAATTTTGAAGAGTCGTTTTCTTGAAAAAATTAGAGAATAAAATAATGTATTGGATATAATAAAAAAAGAAGAAGAAAAAGGTTTTAATCTATTTACCTTCTGTGTATGTTTACGCCAGGTGGGGTCAGGACAAGATAATCTTCATCGATTCCTGCAACATCACCATTTATCGCTATACAAGTCTTTCGTAGTCGGTCAACAGATCTTTTGAGTTCGGTTATATCTTTTTCTTTTAATGGTCTAATCCGTACCCAAACGATATCTCCGTTTCGCACATATTCTTGTATTATGCTTGTATCTGAAAATTCAGAAAGTGTCTCTACACGAATCATAAATTTACCCTGGTGGGATGAATCCATATCATCAATCTCAAGATAATTTGTTTCAGTTATATCATCGTTTTCAGGTTCACTAATCATTTTACTTAAAAATCCCATAAAACTTCGTCTCCTCTTTAGCATTATATGAAATAAGCTTAATTATTATAATATATGTTAGTTCAGTAATATTTAAAAGCTTTTATCTTTTATCAGGAATCCATATCGTTCTGGAATGATTCAAGCATAGTTACAATATTCCATATCTGTGTTCTTGTGAATGGTTGTATGTTTGTGTCATTATTTATCTCATCCAATATTGATATTGCGGTATTTAACTTTATTGAAATATTTTCATTTTCGCATGTTAATTCCCCGATTGTTTCTTGGAGTGAGGATCTGACATTTCTTGGTACTCGTTTATCTTCTTTAATTTCGGATAATGCTGCAACAATATTTTCTATTTCCATATTAAACACCTCATTGATTTTCGATATAGATATATATACAGTGATACTTATAAAAACATTTTGTTTTTTAAACTTATCTTTAATTATGTTTTAATGGTTTTATGCGACCATTCAGTGCGGACTCAAGATATTTTTTTATTTTTTCTTTTACGATTTCTCTGTTGCTGTTATCGGAACCGTTTGCGGATGCGGCAGTCCTGTGGCCACCACCATTTCCTTTTATATCTTTCCCGATGCCTTTAAATATTAATGAAAGGTCGACGTAATCCTCTAGATATTTTCTGGCTCTTGCGCTAATCCTTATGCTATTTTTACCTACATTCTCAACGATTGCAATGTCTGCAAATGAGGTTATCATGTGTTTTGCCACTTTTGATTCAAATGAATCAACTTCTGAAAATACTATTATCTTATCTTTTATTGTATATGCTTCGGTACTCTGCATTCCTTTAAGTCTTGCTACTTTTTCATCATATTCAACTCTTGTGGAGAGACTTGCAAAAACATCATCTAGATTTACAAGATCGATAAGTCTGTTGATTATGTTCAGGTCTCTTTTGTCTATTAGTCTGAAAAAGCCTGTGTCTGCCACAATTGCTGCCATAAGGAAGAATGCTATCTCTGCTGTGATTTGGATCCCTGCAGATGTCAACATGTCATACACCAGTACTGCGGTTGAATGTGCGGAGGGATCAATTATCTTCATGTCTGCCATGCTTGCGAGTTTTCCTGGCCTGTGGTGGTCTATGATGATTGTCTTACATTCATCGGGTATTCTTGCACCATTCAATTGTTCAGGGGAGGATGTGTCAAGTATGAACACTAATTTAGGATATTTGGTTATTTTTTCAGTAATTGGGTATGGATATTTCTCAAGAAGTCTTTTGCTCTGTGAACTTAATCCTCCAGGGGCAAAGATCTCACACTTGAGGTTACTTTGATTGAAACCTCTTGCAAGTGCAATTGCACTTCCGATCGCATCTGGGTCTGCATTGTGATGGACTATTATAAGTCCGGTCTTGTGTTTGAACATTTTTTTTGGTTTGGTTTCAGTTTCTATTTCGTCATTATTTTCTTCTAATGACAGAAGTGTGTATATTTTTGGATAAAGCCTGTGATCTTCATTGAATGATATAATCTTGTTTGTACCTTTCTTTTTTATTTTTATGAAATCTTCTTCCATGAAATGTCCTATGTCTCTGTAGGTGACAGAATAAGGTGTATCTGAGGCTAGTGCAAGTTTTCTGATTGTTGTACCTTTATCTTTTCCGTGTCTGAAAAGTGCTTTAAGTACTGCAATCTTGCTTTTTGAACCGATTATATTTTCAACCATATCTAAAATTAGATAATCAGTATTATAAACTTATTGCCTATAATTGTTTTTAAGAATTTGTTTTAAGGTTTTTTATTCTTTATCTTGTGTGCCCATAATCTGTTTCTTGAATGTCTCTTCTCTTTTATCAAGAGATTTCATTCTTATGTCTAGGTCATTTTTCTTTTCTTCAAGTTCTTTAAGAATTGTGTCTTTATCTGATTTTATGAAAACTATTCCTGATGTCTTATAGACTTCGCCTTTTGCATCTTTTACTTCTTTGATTGCATTTTCAATGTCTAAGAGTTGAAGTCTGGTATTTTCTTTCTGCATCATGATGTTTTGCATCTGCTGCTGGAGCATCTGTGTTTCCATCATCTTGCTGTTATTTTCTTCTGCCATCTGAAATACCTTTTATCATATTGTCTGAAAGATTGTATAGGTTCATAAAACTATTCAATCCTGCCCTTAATGCAATTGAATCTTTTGCAGTTATATTGACAGTAAGTGTTGTTTCTGTATCTGTTGTTTTAATTGTCATCCTTTCTGTGTTGAAACTGCTGATTTTTCCTAAAGAGGAAACTATCGTTTCCATCTTAGGATTTTCAAGCATCAATGTCGCTTTTTGTGTCATATCAATTAACTTTAATCTGTGTTTTGTGTTCTTACAGTTTTTGATCGCTCTTTAACAAAAACTCTACCTGAACAATATTTGCATATTGCTGTCGTAGTCATATCTTCCATATCGGATGCTTTCTTGCAATTTAAGCAGATATACATATAATTTCACCAGATCTATTGTTTTGATAATTTTGCTAATGCATTGTCAATAATCTTCATTGCTGAAGTTCTTGGACTGTATGCACCACCTGCAACTTTTTTGCTACAGATTCTGCATTCCCATATGCCTGCGGATTGTCTTTTTAATCCTTTTTTAAGGCAATAAGGACATTTATGAACTGCTCTTGATTTTGATTCAACTGCTGCAGTCTTATCTCTAATCTTTTTACCATATCTTATGCCGTACCGGCCTGCAGATTTGACTTTTTTTGTTGCCATATGCAATCATCTTCTCTCTATTGTTTAAAACAAAGCTTTTTAAATGTTTATCATGCTTTGTGTTTCTTTACTGCTGTCTTAATGGCAGCTCTTATTCTTTTGCTTTCTTTCTGTGCTATGTCTGCTATCTTTAGCATCTGTTCTTCTGTAAGTTCAGAAGGTCCTGCTTTCTGCATTGCACAGTAGTTTTCATTCTCTATTGTTGTCACTGTGAATCTTGCGTCTGAACATTCTGTCTCATCTTTACTCATGTCTGTTATGATCGTATTGTTTATAAGACCTGATGTGACTGGGACTGGTATCTGTGTGATTGGTAGATTTCCTTCAAATTCTTCCCTTTCTACAGTTCCGTCTTCATTCAGTTTTGGTAATTGTGCTGTTAAAAGTGCGGTTATTGCTCCAATACCTGCTGCATCTATAAGGTTTCCATCGTGATTTACAATTGTAATGTCTACAAAGACCATCCATACTTTCTCGCCTTTCTCTATGCAAAGTTTTTCAACATCGACAGTCTTGGATTCTCTTATGCCTCTGTCAACAACACGGGACAGTTCGATTGAATCTTCTCTTGGAGGTCCATTTTCAAAATCAGGACTTGCAAGTGCTGAAAATTCTGAATTGACCATTATGACGCCTTCACTAGGGCTGTCAGGGTATGGTTTTCCAATCTCTGTCTTTACTCCTGCTATGATTTCAGTATCACCAATCTTTACTCGTGCTGAACCTTCAGCCCGTCCGATGATACCAGTTTCAATCGTTATGTCTCTGAATTGTTCATTTGTTCTTCCGTCTTCTCTTTTTTTTGCGATGTTATTTCTGATATATTGTCTGTTCTGATATAATAGTGCCATATAAATCATCTCCTATTCGTAATATTTCTGAAGCGCAGCTCGTTGTGCTTCAAATAATGGATCTATCGCTTTTTTTGCCATTTCTAAGGATGTCTTAAATTCTTCTTTTGTGAAGTCTCCATCCATCTGTAATAATGTTATGTTCTTGTTTGTGGATATCATTGCGATAGGCATGTCTGTCTGACCGAAATTGTCTTCAGGACCATTCAAGTCAACTGCTAGCTTGTCGTTTATCTTTCCGATAGCTGTTGCGGCTACAAGACCTTTCATTGGTATTCCTGCATGTGCAAGTGCTACTGATGCAGCTGTTATTGCTGTTGCTCTTGTTCCTGCATCTGCCTGTATGATGTCGAGTGTCAAGTCGATTCCCATTGCTGGAAATTCTTCAAGGAATATCACTGATTCAAGTGCATGTCTTGTAACTTTTGAAATTTCATTACTTCGTCTGCTTGGACCTGGACGTACTCGCTCTGATGTTGAAAATGGAAGCATTGCGTATCGTACATTCAATACTGCTCTGTCCTCGTTTATCATGTGTCTCGGGAACATCTCTTTTGGTCCATGGACTGCTACAAGTACTTTTGTGTTTCCAATCTCTATGTATGCGGATCCGTCTGCTGATGGTACAACACCCACTTCTATTTTTACGGGTCGTAGTTCATCAAGTTTTCGTCCATCAATTCTTTTATTGTTCTTAATCAATGTCTTGTATTTTTCTGGTACATTTGATGCCATAATTATCACCTTTATTGTTTCTCCGTATCTTTCGATTTCGGAGTGCCCATCTTCTTAACTTCTTCATCAAGATATTGGGATATGGTTTCAGTCAATCCTTTCTTGTGTGAAAGTTTTTCAACCATCTTTATGGTTCTTGTAGCAAGCGGTTCATTATCACCCTTGATCCAGATCCTACCGTTCTGGCTGACATTTATGATGCAACCTGTCTTGTTTTTAATCTGAGCTATCATAGTACCTTCTTTGCCTATGACTCTTGGTACTTTTGAAGGTGATATATTAATTATTTTACCGCCGAAAAGTTTTCGTGCTCTCTTGTCTTTCATTGAGATCTGTATGATCATATTTTTAGTCACTGACTCAATCGGTGCGAAAAGTAAGTCTCCTCGTTTGTAATATTTTGAAAGGTCTGCACCATTCTCTATGAATTCAGGTACTCCTGACATAGGTAATGTTGCTGAGTTTGGATGACCGAAATCAACTCTCCAATTTGAGTAACCTACATATGCTACTTCACCAATTATGAAATCTCTTGGTTTTGGTTGATATGTTCCTGAAAGTGGTATCACGCTTATGACATGTTCTTTCTTTCTTAGGATTCCAAGAATTTTTGAATATATCTTTTTTCCTTCCCTGTATGTTCCATGACCTGTTAGAAAATCTATGCTTTCTACAAGTATGTCACCGGGCAATACTATTGTGTTTGACTGTTCTGTGCTTTTTTTTCCAGTCTTAGTATCCTTTTTTTCTGTTGTATTTTTTATTGTTGTATCTTCCTTTTTTGGAATGATTTTTACTGAAGTCATTTATTTCACCTCTAATTATAATCTGATTGTTTGTTGTTTTAAATTGTGTTTTTAATTATGATTCTTTTTATTTATTATTAATTTACAATTCTGCATATTGCTTCTCCATGAGTCAAGCCGTTCACTTTACCTAAAAATGTGTCAACAAGTCCTGCACCTATTGAAATCATTGCGATGTAATTGGTACCTATCCAATTCTCTTTTTCTATCTGTCCGAAATCTTGCATTATCTTTTTGAGCAGACCTGCATATTTTATAGGTGTCTTTATTTCGATCTCTTTAAATTCCAGTTTTATTGGGAGTATGGATGGTATGTTTTTTATTATGTCTTGAACTTGGGATTCTGCAGGTTTGTGCATGTCAACTGATGCTCTTGCCTGTTTCATTGCGGATTCTATCCTTGCCGGAGTGTGTGGTGCATTTGTTCTTGGGTCTATGCTCTGGTTGGCTATGAGGTTTATGACTGCTCTTTGTTTGCGTTCAAGAAGTGCTTTTCTTTGTTCTGTCGTGTATTGTATTTCACCATCATCGATGATTTTCTTTGCGATGGTCTGGTGGTCTGTGGTGTTGAAGACTGTGCTGAGTTCTGAGTCTTCTACACGTAGGACTGTTTTATTATCTTTGAAAAGAACACCTTTGTCTAAGCTTTTTACTTTTCTTAAGTTTCTGAAAACTCCATCTACAATTAGGATATCACTTATGTCTGATATTTTTCCGCTCTTATAATCGTTTATCTTTTTCGAATCTACGATTATCTCGAAATCTTTACCGTGAAATGATATCTTTGCGATGATGTGGTCTACACTCATAATTTGATACCCTGTTCTTTTAGTATGTCCTTGTCATATTTTGTGTATTTACCTTTTTTGATTGTAACAAGGTTTATTCCTTCTACCTCAATTTTCCCCTGTTTCTTAAGGGCTTCAATTGAGAATTGGACCGCTTTCTTTTCATCCATACCTTCTTCGTATTTATCTTCGAAGAATTTGTTTATCTTGTCTGCCTTTTGTCCTACTGCTTTTGCAAGACATTCCATCAGTATTCCGCTCGGGTCTGTCTCGTAAAGTGCAGCTTCATCATTTATACCACCAATTAGCATTGAAACACCATATGGTCTTACTCCTGCGTGTTGTGTATAAAGCTGTTGCCTGTCTGCAAGGTATTTTGCAATGCTTGCTGTTGAGATGCTTGTATTATAAACCATTCTGTGCTGTTGTGCTTTTACTCTTGATGAGTCAACCATGACTCTTGCATCTGCAACAATTCCTGTTGCTACAAGACCTATGTGATCATCAATCTGGAATATTTTGTCTGCGAATTTGACCAGCTTTGAAATTCTTTTCTGTGCGCAAAGAACAATGCCATCTTTAAATACTAGGCCGAATGCTGTTGCGCCTTTGTTTACAGCCTCTCTTGCGTATTCTACCTGGAAGAGTCTTCCGTCCGGAGAAAATACAACAATTGTCCTGTCGTAACCCATGTGTTCTGGCATCATATCCATTATATCACCGATGATTATACAATTATACTAGTTTATCAATATTTTATGTGCGCAATATATATAGTTTATATTGCTTTTTTCAAGAAAAATAATCTCATTTTTTCTTCTTATACGTCATATAATACAGAATGAGTCTTTATATATTTTACTATTGTGTGTGGTTTATTTTTTATTTGATTTTTGTAAAAATATAAGATAAGAAAAGTGGTTGGGTGGAAGCTTTCGCATCCCCCCACCTAATCCAGGGTATCTGTCCTAATGGGGTTTTTATAGTAAAGAACTATAGTTAAGTTAATTAGGACTTGATTATTTTGTATGTCTGAGTTTATATAGTTT
>DAOVHT010000030.1 GCA_030671745.1 Candidatus Nanohaloarchaea archaeon | reverse complement strand
TGGCATCTTCGCATACCCACTGGATGAGACCAGGCTGGGAAAAAAGCTGGATAAAGACATGATTGAAAAACCGCTCGCCCTAAAAGACAAGTATGAGATAAACCCGGCAGGGGAAGGTGGTGAGCTTGAGACCACAGTCCTTGACGCGCCCTTCTTCAAGAAAAAGATAAAAATCACCGAGTCCGAAACAAAAGCGAAAAACAATTCTGGCATCCTCATAATAAAAGACGCGGAGCTGGTTGACAGATGATACTGATAGTTGACATGAACCACAAGAAAGATTCATTGGCTGCAATTGAATTCATACAGCCGATAGTATCGGTGATCAAAGACTGCGATAACGAAAAGTTTAAAGTCATCCATTATCCTGAAATAAAAAAGATCGATATAGAAAAAACCGACAGGATAATTCTGTCCGGCACAAACCTTAAAGACAACAGGTTCATCGAAGACAAAGACCAGTTCCGCTGGATAACGACTTGCAAAAAACCGATATTGGGCATCTGCGCAGGCATGGAAATTATCGCTCTTGCATTCGGCTCATCCCTCACGCCCTGCAAAGAGATAGGTCTTGTAGATGTAAAGACAAGAAAGAAAAACCCATTGTTTGACGGAGACTTCGGCGCATACAGTCTTCACAGTTATTCGGTCACCCCGTCAAAGGAGTCAGATGATTTTGAAATTCTTGCAGAATCAAAAGCCTGCATACAAGCGATAAAGCACAAGACAAAAGACATCTACGGGTTGATGTTTCATCCTGAGGTGAGGAATAAAGATATTCTTGAAAAGTTTTTAATTAGTTAATCTAAATAACTCAATTTTTGCATTAATTGTCGGGTGATGAAACATTAATGTGGTATTATCTATAATCACAAAAACGACCATATGGTCGGATTAACGACCGAACTGACTCTTGAAATAATAAAACTATTATTGCACTGATTGCAGATTAGAATATTTAGTAACCTATTATTGATGTCTGCGTAGTCATTATAAGTTATTACTATTAAGGTATGTGATGTCTCCAGAACTAGTATTGATTAATACAAACCTACGTCCTACACATGAAGCTGATGATTTTTATATTGTACTTCCGGCTGCAGAAGCTAATATGGGTTTAATGTTCACAGGATACGGTTGTGGCACTAGGGGGATTACGTATAAGCTTCTGCCAGAAAGAGATGTAAGGATTGAAATTGACGAATTTTCTAAATTTTTAGAGGTCGATGATGTTAAGAAAAACATTTTAGATAAGATCCCTACTGATGATGGGACTATAATAGGTCTGTCAACATGGACTATGTCATCTTCTTTGATGTATGAGATGGCTGATTATTTAAAGAAATGTTTCCCTGATACAATAGTTGTCGGTGGTGGTCCCCATTTCAACATATCTCTGGAAACAAAAGAAGAGTTCAATCAAAGCTCATTGGATGCATATATCGTGGGCGGTTCGCAGTCACTCATTGACTTTTATGATGATATCAAATCTGGAAAAATAATCTGGTATGACAATTATTTTACAGGTGTTTTGCCCGATGGTTTTTATTGCCGTTCTGGTGATACGGTTGAGGGTAAAGGCTACGGACGATTCCCCGAAATTGACTTGAAAGATGTATCTGAAATAATTATATCGATGATTGATATAGATGGTGTTGACTATGTTTCTTTTCATCTACCCACAACTAACCACTGTCCAAATAATTGTGATTATTGCTCCTCACCTAAAGGTGATATGGGCGATATTGAGTTTATTTCAGGTTTTGCAAACAAGACACTATCTGATATAGAATCCAATGATGAGGTGAAAGGAAAAAGAAGATTTATCTCATTTTCTGGCAATAATCCCTTCCTGGAAGAGAACCGACAAAAGACTGAAGCTTTATTGTCTCGAATAGATTATTCAAGAGATGACATGATATCCTTTTGTATAGATCCATATCTTCTTGTCGGTAAAGATTATGATAGTTTATTGGATACGCTATTGCATATTGACGCAGATATAGCTTGTTTTCTTGGAAGGGATTTTATTGGGGATTCTGCTGAAAAATACGGCCGGAAATGGTATGGTTCAATACGTGATGGTGCGATGCGTGATGCGGAAATAGATGCAGTGGTACGATTTGCAAAAGATCTGGATAAATCTAAAATACAGGCAATGATACATCTGTCTTATATCGTGAGCCCTCATGACGATGCGTCTGCATTCAATGATCTTTATTCAGAATTGATTCATCTGTCTGATTTAAATCAAGGGTTTAGTGCTACTAAGATTGATTTTTCAGTCAATATTCTTACTCCTTTCCCAGGGACACGTATCCGTGAAGATAACTTTCAACAGATAGGATCACAACCGTTCTCATTTTATAATTCAAATACAAATTTATGGAAAGATGCACCTTTATTGGATCATATGGAAAAGGCATTGTCTATTGCTAGTCTATTGTCTGGTGATTTATTTGGGTATGGGTCTGACAGGGACAGCAACAACCTTTTAAAAGCGACTTCGGTTTTATATTCGTATATGATGCGCAATAAAGAGTTTAAGCCCGAAATAAAAGTTTCTGACCTAGATATGTTTAAACAACTTCATTTAGAAACTGTGGATAAGATTATGGTTTGATGTATCATTTAAGTGGTCTGCGCACAAACCTTTATAAAATTACTACTTTATAGTTACTCAATGAAATTCTCAGAATTCCGTATACATTACGAAGCCAAAGACATAAATATTGGAGATATTCTTTTGACCACATGTCCCAGGTTATTTAGAATTGGCAGTATTGAGGCGGTAACTTATGATAAGCCAAAGAATACACTTAATGCTAATATTGAAGTTTCTCTTAAAAATCCAGTATATCTAGAACGAAAACCTTCGGTAGGACATATGATGGCTGGTATTCGTTTTAAAGGGGATCAAGGAAATAAAAAGCCTACCGACAACAGGATACTAAACCGTAATGAACAGATTTATTATTTTGT
Source organism: Candidatus Nanohaloarchaea archaeon (assembly GCA_030671745.1). Classification (GTDB taxonomy): domain Archaea; phylum EX4484-52; class EX4484-52; order EX4484-52; family GLR71; genus GLR71. The sequence goes on along the minus strand of DAOVHT010000030.1, from coordinate 8,740 downwards.
TGCAGAGGGACATAAAAAACTTTCAGACATTTTTGAAGAACAGGTAAGTATAATTAGCCCACTTAATAGTAAGATGAATCCCGTCTTAAAAAACCATTTCAAGACGATAATTGAGTACATGGAGACAGCAGATGAGATTACAACTGAAGGAATATTAGACATTTTTGAAGAAATACCCGATATGTATTATAGATTCTATTGATATACAATTCTATTTTTCTTAACTTTTTTCAGAAAACCTATTTAAAACTTCTTAAATAAACTATCATCATGTTTGACAAGCTCAAAGATTCCATATCAAGATTTGCAAAGCTAGGCGTTGCAGACAAGACTGCAGTTGAGGCATTGGTGAAAGACATCCAGCGCTCGCTGATCCAATCCGACGTAAATGTGAAACTAGTATTTGAACTATCAAAAAACATCAAGACAAAAGCATTGAAAGACAACTTGCCACCCGGACTCACAAGGCGCGAACACGTGGTCAACATAGTCTATGACGAATTAGTAGCATTCCTAGGCGAGAAAAAGGCAGACATAAACCTTGAAAAGCAGACAATACTTCTTTTAGGTCTTTTCGGTTCAGGTAAGACGACAACAACCGCAAAGATAGCAAAATATTACCAGAAACACGGTCTCACAGTCGGTGCCGTATCCTGCGATACCTGGCGTCCCGCAGCTTATGAGCAATTGAAAGCCCTGGGCAAACAGATAAACATAGACGTCTACGGTGACGCAGACGAAAAAGACCCGGTAAAGATCGTAAAGAAAGGCATGAAAACTCTTGCAGCAAAAGATGTAATAATTATAGACTCGGCAGGTCGTTCAGCAATTGACGACGAGCTTGCAGACGAACTGAAAAAGATTGACAAGGTAATAGATGCAGATGAAAAGATTCTTGTAATAAGTGGCGACATCGGCCAGGCCGCAGAGACCCAGGCAAGAACTTTCAATGACTTAGTGGGATTGACAGGTGTCATAGTCACAAAGATGGATTCGTCTGCAAAAGGTGGTGGCGCACTTTCAGCATGCCACGCAGCCGATGTCAACGTCAAGTTCCTAGGTACTGGTGAAAAGCCCGAAGACATAGAACTCTACGATCCCGTACGGTTCGTCTCCCGACTTCTTGGCATGGGCGACCTTGAGACCTTGATTGAGAAAGCGAAAGACGCGATAGACCCTGAAAAAGCGATGGACATCCTGAAAGGTGACTTCGACCTGAATTCATTCTACGACCAGATAGAGAGCACAAAAAAGATGGGGTCAATGTCAAAGATGATGGAGATGATACCTGGCATGGGCAACATAAAACTGCCCAAAGACATGCTCGACGTCCAGGAAGAGAAGATGGGCAAATGGAAATTCATGATGGATTCCATGACAAATAAAGAGCGCTCAAAACCAGACATCCTTGACAAGTCCCGATATGGACGCATAGCCACCGGTTCAGGCACAAGACCTGAGGAAGTCCGCGACCTGATAAAGCACTACAACCAGACCAAGAAGATGATGAAGAAGTTCAAGAGCGGCAAGATGCTGAAGCGCGGCCCTATGGCAAAGATGTTCAAAGGCATGATGGGTAATATGGGTTGAAATTTAACACTTAATAATAACACAAATCCCATAGATTTATAAATATTTGAAATTATAGTATTCTTGTGTGATTATATGGATTCTACCGATATAAGGGAATTTGAGCAACCTATACCGATTGATAATAATGTGCGAGATTATCTTCTTCATATACTTTCTAATGCAGAGGTTCTTCTAGAAAAAAAGTCTACAGACTCTGAGAAAAGATATGATTATCCAGGTATTGGAGAAATTAAGCTATCTATCTCTGAAAATTTAGAATATGAAATCCAATTCTCACCAGAGGGATGGTACCGTTTATATAATCCGGATGAAGGTAATATATTAAAAGATATATCTGCTTGTATGTCTAATATAGAGTGTTATGAGATAAAGGTCAATAATAAATATGATAAGGACAAATCCATAAATTTAACACTCGATGAATTTGAAAAAGATCAGTTATATCTCAATGCCGAATATGTTAGAACAAATAGTGAAGAATGCATAAAGATTCTACAGACTGTTTGGAATAATATGATTGATAGATTTAATCAAAAATGTATGTTACTTGAGAAAGACTTGGAAGTACCAGTGGGTATTTGATTGCGTTTAAACAGATATTTGATAATTTCAGGTATATAACTTATCTACTCCTCAAACAGGCAAGTGCTCAAATACTTATATCCATTATCTGGAAATATAACAACTATTCTTTTTCCTTTACCTAATTCTTTGGCTTTATTCATCGCAACATACATGGCCGCACCCGAACTCATACCTACAAAAAGCCCTTCGTTTATAGCAAGATCACGCCCAGCCTCCAAAGTTGCAGGAATCTCTTCGCCTGTAATCTCAATTATTTCATCGAAATATTTATCGTCATGGAGCTCGGTAGGAAATGATTCTTTAGGATTCCTAAGTCCTTGCACAGAAAACCCTAGTTTTGGTATGATGCCGATAACCTTGATATCTTTATTGTACTCTTTCAACCTTTTTGAGATACCCACACCTGTACCGCCTGTGCCTAGACCTATTATGACCATGTCAACATGACCGTCAGTCTGCTCGATTATCTCTTTGGCTGTGGTCTCATAATGCGCAAGGATGTTGGCCTGGTTGCAGAACTGGTTGAGATCCACATACTTATCCTTGTTCTCAGCTATCATCTTCTGTTTGAGTTCAATGGCGCCGCCTGTACCTTTTGCGCCCGGTGACAGGATAAGCTTGGCACCGTATGCCTTGATTATCTTCCGTCGTTCAACACTGACGCATTCTGGCAGCACAATCTCAATCTTATACCCTTTCATTGCAGCTATCATGGCGTATGAAATACCGGTATTGCCTGATGTGGCTTCAATTATAATCTTGTCTTTTTTCAGTTTACCCTTTCTTTCTGCATCCTCTATGATGTATAATGCCATCCTGTCCTTGACAGAACCCCCCACATTGAACCATTCAAGTTTTGCGCAGATCTCAGCATCACCAACATCAGTCATCTTCTGTATCTTGATCATAGGTGTGTTTCCTATAAGCTCAGTTATGCTCTGGGTAATTTTTGTTGCGGTGTCATATTTTTGTTCCATCAGAATCGCATCTCTTTTATTTTACAATCTATTTAATTGATAAGGTAATATTATAACAGTGTTATTGATATTTATATACTTTTTTATACCTGCAACCCCAAATAAGGGTCAAAGGTGATTCAAGTGATAATATCGACGACTGATGAAATTGCAGGGAAGACAATAACTTCAACAATAGGTCTTGTCAAGGGCAGCACGATCCGTGCCAAATGGTTCGGCAAGGATATGATTGCTGGTCTGCGCCAGATTGTGGGCGGCGAACTTAAAGAGTATACGCAGATGCTTGTTGAGGCAAGAGATGAGGCAACCGCACGTATGATCAAAGATGCGGAAGGTCTAGGTGCAAATGCCATAGTCACGGTAAGGTACCAGACATCCATGGTCATGGCAGGTTCAGCTGAGATTTTGGCCTACGGCACAGCAGTAAAGATAAGATAAAATTATGGGTGATAGAAAAACTATATATACCCCCTCTACACAACTTTAATTAAGTGATTTTACTTGTGCTCCGTGGGGGGGTTCAATAATCACCCAACTCTTTTTTTTATAACCTATATATACGACATAACTCCAAAATAGATGTACTAGCTTTAGCTTTAGATATCTAGGATTGTTACTCTATGAAATACCGATACAAGAACACAATATTCTTTGCAGTTTTGATCATCGCAGCGATAGTCCTCTCAATACCGACGATTGCACTGCATACCTTCCAACCCGACACAAGCATATCAACAACAGGTTCAGATCTTTTGGCAAAAGCAAACAGTACCGAAACAATAACAATCTCCATAAACATCACTGATGCTTCCTACGATTACCTGAACCAGACAAACATAACAGTTCCCACCAATTCAACAGGTTATGCAAATTATTCTATCGACTGGTCAACTCTTATACTTCCTTCAGGTTGGAGTTGTACAAATGAGACTGGTGGAGGTAGCAATGTCTCAAAGCTAATCTGTAATGCAACATCTGGAAATGAGACACAAGAATTAGACATTTCATTTAACGCAACCGCATCCAATTTTAATGACAGCAACCACATCTGGACAATAGACACAACGGACAACAATTCAGAGACCAACACGACAACACTCACAACAAAGATCGGTATCGTACCTACTTTATCTGCACCGAACCCCTCAAACGGCACTGTCATGACACAATATTTCGGTAATTTCTCAGTCACTGTCACAGACCAAAATCTTAACACAACCTCGGGTCTAATTTTCTTCAGAAATCAAAGTTCTACATGGCGCAACCAGTCCCTTGTCTGTTCAGGCACAACTCCGAATCACACTTGCAGCGGTATTGTCAATCTCGCTTCCTGGGATGGCGAGACTGTAGAATATTATTTTGCAGTCGCAGACGAATACGCAGGGTACGGCTACAACTGGACAGATACATCATACTTGAATGTTACTGTAAACATCTCAGAACCTGAATCTATACCTTACATCATATTGATGCCGTTACAGTCCTCATATTACAATTCATCCTATGCTGCAATCGGCACAGGTATGAATGCCACAATCAATAACAATTCTTACATCTACACAGAAGGCATAGACCTACCCCATTACTATTCAATACCGCAGAGAGCAGCAATCGTGTACTTTGACGAGCGCACAATCGACGTCTCAGTCGACGATTCACTCGCGACAATCCTTGCTGCATACGATGCCGAATATGTCACAGTCATACTTCATCCACAGCACGTGACACCTGACATGATACGAAACCTGAACACTTTTTTCTCAAGCATAGATGCCGACCCTTTTGTTGATGTCGCCTGGGGTGTGGTGACAGGTAAATACCCGGCAGACGCGCAAGCCTTGGTAGACAGGTCTTTAGGAACAGTTGCCTTAAACGCTACAACTTATGACAATTATTACGCCCCCGACTCTTTGCAGTTCACAGGATCTAGTGTGTTCGCGCCATTGGAATTGGCATACCAGAAAGCAGCAACATTTATCGGCACCATATTGAATCCAGTAGGTGGTAGCAGCACATATTTAGGAACCAATGCAACAGGCGTATCTTTTGGAACCCGTCTTGCAAATTCAGATGACTCTATAATCTATTTTGCTGGTAGTGGGATGAATGACAAGCTTTATGTATATGAATCAGATTCAAATCAAGTTGATAATGATAATAACCAATGTCCCTCTACCGATTCAGAAAATGAAACTTTGGGCTGTTGGATATATGGGGCTTTACCATCTCTGAAGAATAATCTGTTATTTATCTCAACCTCTGATTATTTCGCAAGACTCTCAGGAAATGATACTTCAGAAACTACATGGGATGTGGCGAATGCCAATGCAAGTGATTGGGATTATACTGATTCTCTCGTACTCCAGAGTATGTATGATGTTGGTGTAGATGGTCCTGTCGCATTTGTGGGTTCAGCATCAGTAAGTTGGTTGACCTCGGAGACTGTGGCGAAACAATTTTTCCTTAAAGTTCTTGAAGGCAATGATATAGGTTCAGCTCTCACCTCATCAAAGAATGCATTGGTATTGAATCGAGAAAATATCGCAGATCAGACCGCAAAAGATTTCATTTCAGCAATTGAAGACTCCTATGTATTGTATGGTGTACCTCAGACAGAATCTGGAAAAGACACAGACTATATTGATTACACAGAAACCTCACTCGTGCAACTTGATGCCAATCCCTCAACAGGTGACTTTTTATCCTGGAACCTGACTCTTGAGATATCACCCATATCAGATATACAACCGATTTATGTCAATGACGTCTGGCAATCAACCTATGGTTCTGTCTGGTATCAGAATGTGACAGCTCCAATAGATGGAAAGATAAACATATCATTCATTGCAACGTTAGCAGGTGAATATCTACCCGACCCGACAGCATTTAATCTCTCTATATCCTCAATCAATCTCGGGCAAGATAATTTCACCGAATTGAAAGTGACGATAAACCGGACAAAAGTGAGTGTGAATCCATCAAGCGAACAGTATATGCAAACGACTACCTTTGTATCTGCCAAAGAGATATCAAATGACGATTTCATCTATCGCATAAAAGAGAACAGATCATTAATGTTTACAATCTCCTATTCTGCAGATGAAACTCTCCTTTCAACTCAGAAAACAACAATCAACATGACATTCAAGTCAGCCCCTATCTCAATAGATACTCTTTCAGTCATGGCCGAAAATGATAGTTCAGATAACACTGAAAATAATATGACTGCTGTATTTGACATTGTCAATCCGACAGGTTTTATCATCTCCAACCTGACTATAAAATACCCTATACCCGACCAGGTATCAAGTTGTATCGTTTCCGGTCCTAACACCTCAGGAATCTGCACAGCATCAACAGGTTTTGCAATGCAGAACATATCATATCTGCTTCCCGGAAAAACACAATATACAATAGATTACATTGTTTCAGGAAACATGTCAGATTCAATCCGTGTCATCTACGATGATGGCGGGATATATGGGCTGAGTAAGAATCTCTCTATTTTTAATCTAGGTGACAATGTTACATTGAACCTGTCATTATTGGCATCATCATCGGTTGACTCAGAGATTTTGGTCGAAGCGCTTTACATAAACGATTCCGGAAACAGGATAATCTGGTCAGACACGACAACCGCAGATCTAGGCACTTCCGAATATACATACACACCGATATGGCAGATAGATCCAAACACGACAATAAATCCTTTGGGCAGTTATCTTATCAAGATCTATGTCTTGGAGAATGGAACTTCAAAATATCTGTTCAAGAAGACAATGTCTGTCAACATAACAGATAGATTAAACCTTAATATAACCCAGAGTGATCTGACATCTGATACCAGTACGGGTTACATCTCAGAGGAGCTTTTCAATTTCACAATTACAGGTACTGCATTGAAACAGAGCGGTAAACCACTCAATAATTCCGTGATAGGTACTCCTTCAGTCTATGTTTATCTCGATGAGGTATTGCAGAACCCAGTAAGATCGATCATAAACAGTATGGGCGCACTCGATACGATTGTGTTGGTGGATATAAATCCTGCAACCGGAAATCATAACATCAGCACGATAGTTTTCGATGAATTCAATAACACAGATGAATATGTTTATTCGCTGAAAGTCACAAACACAATAGATTCTATCACAATAGATACAAACGCAACAGATGACACCGCAAATGAAGAGGATTGGGTTAGGATTTCAGGTATAGTGAATGGCAACAACACGAATGTAGTCTTTGACGCCGATGTCAATGTCTATGTTGACGGGACAAAGATATGTAACATCACAAGCGAGACAGACGGAACCTATTTCTGTGACTGGCAAGTCCCTTACGGTGATGATGAAAAGAACTATAACATTTCAGTTGATGCCACATCTCCATTGAACACGACAAAGACAATCTCAAACTCGACAAATCTTCAGGTAGTCTGGCTAGACGTAACAATTGATTCCACATTATCTGACATAGGTGTAACATCAACAGTCAACATTTCAAAATATGTAACCGTTATAGGTAGTGTAACCTACAGTGGTGATTCTGATTTAGAATTTGTTGAGGGTGTAAAGGTCTCATGTTTTATCAATGATGATTTATCTAGGTCTGATGGATGGAATAAGACTCCTGATGATTATATAATTGGTACGGATGGAAAATATGCTTGCACATTCTTAGATTTAAATCACACAGGAACTTATTATGTTACAATCTCTGCAATCAATGAGACGACTGATGTTCGCGGTTACATAAAAGATAACTTCAAAATAATCTACACAGCACCACAGACCGACAGCGGTTCAGGCACAACATCACCCCCATCAACAACAATTCCTACTGCAACCACTACACAGAATGACACAACAGACACAATCGAGGCAACAGACACTCTTGACATAAGATACAACAAAACAATCATTATACAACAGGGTACAACGGAATACATAGAGATAACAGTCACAAACAAGAAAAATGATACAATCCATGACCTGGACCTGACACTTGATGGGGTCGCATGGCCTGATTGGTATGACTTCATAAATGCAGAAATTGACGAACTTGCACCGAACGCATCAGCAAAATTCATGATAAATTTAAATATTCCCGAAAACACGCAGGTAGATGATTACACAATCAATGCAAAATTCAGTGCAAATGAGACAGACATTGAAGAATCTGTAAGTTTCACCATTCAGGTATCATTTTCTGAGACCAATAAAGTGGCGGGTCTTGAACAATTAGAAAACACAGAAACCCTTCTTTATGAATACAATGACCGTATCAGTTCTCTTCTTGCAGACATCTCAGACCAGAACATGTTCCAGCAATATTTTGGTGCATTGAATGGCACAGTCATCGGTGCTGCAAAAGACAAGATTTTTGAAGCAAAAAAACTTATTGAAGAGTCCAGATCATTGCTTGAGTCAGGAAAGACTGCTGAAGCACTTAAACTGAAGGTGCAGGCAAACAGCATCATAAGTGAGGCCGAAAAGATGATCTCAGACGAAGAATCAAAATTATCAGTTATCTCAGAACTGTTCAAGAAAGCATTGTTCGCATCATTTTTCTTCATAGTATTG
>DAOVHT010000091.1 GCA_030671745.1 Candidatus Nanohaloarchaea archaeon | reverse complement strand
GTGCAAACTAAAGACATAACAGAATTTCTTGAATTACCAATAATTGGAACCATAAATGACCACAGGAAAGTCAGAGAATCAATAGCTATCGGCAAACCAATAATTGAACACAGACCACGTAATTCAAGTTCATACTCAATCAGATGCATATCTCACAAGATTGCAGGTCTTGAAGAACCCAAAAGAACAATAATTGATTCTATGAAAGGATTTATCGACGATATTAGATAAATCAAATCTCTTAAACTAACCATAAAGATATCAAATCTTGGTGAAACTGAATGAAAATGTTTATCGAAAAAATAACAGGTATGGACATCCATTATAACAATGATTCTAAAAGTCTAATATTAAATGAAACACCGCTTAAAAAATCAATAAGAACCTTAAAAGAAATGAAAGATGTGATTTTCAACAAAGATTGGTTAACTCAAGTAGATCCTGAAAGAAAAATGTATTACATGTTCAGGGAGATATCAAAACCAGAAGATAAGACAACAACAGAAGAAAAAAACCTAAGGTATGATATAACAGTCATCCCACCGGATCTTATGGGTGAAGAATTTGTAAAGACCCAAGGACACAACCATCCCGTCGTATCCGGAACAAAAACAACATATGCGGAAGTATACCAAGTATTGAATGGCCATGCATTATTCCTTATAGAGTCAAAAGATGGAAAAGATACAAAGACAACATATATCTATGGAGAAGATGGCGACATCATCATCGTACCTCCTAACCACAGCCATGTCACCATAAATCCCACAAATGAAATACTTATCATTGCAAACTGGGTAGAACGAAATTTCAAAAGCGATTATAAACCAATACTAAAAAACAATGGTTTGTCATACTACCTAATTAAAAAAGATGGAGACCGAGTTTTCATCAAGAACCCGCATACAAAAGGTAACTCAGAACTGACAGAGATGAAACCTATAAACCCGGAACTTTTAGGTCTTGAAAAAGATGAACCGATCTACAACCTGATAAGAACTCCCGAAAAACTTGAATTTCTGACAAGACCACAGGACTTTGAAGAATTTTTCAAGAAAGTCACAGACAAGGAATAAAAAACAGAATCTTTTTAATATTTCATATCATATAAATAGATATGATAATACCTTATTGTACTTACACTTTAAAAGAATTAAAAAATCAAGAGATAACCGTTTACGATTTCTCAGAATTACTTTATGAGTCTTTCTCATTCCCACAACCAAATAATATACTGATCATACCTACCGAGAACAAATTAAATGATGCACCCGGTTTTTACTTAATCACAAATCAAGAAAATAAAATAAACATAAAAGACCTTAGAAACCTCTGTGAACGATTAGTATCAATCCCCTCCGGAAGAGGTTGGCTAAGAACAAAAAAAGCAGAAGATCAATTATCAAATTTTGACATTAATTTATTAGAAGAACATTACGAGGCAATAACCAAACTAAATACTCATGAAAATAGAACAATTGATATACTTCTAAGAAAATCACTATACTCACTTGCAATCTAAAAACACTAAAACTATTTATTCTACAACAAAGAAATAAACCATATGCTTAGATCACAGATATATAAACTAAAAACAAAAGCAATAAACAAAGCACGGATCAAATCCCCATGGATGATGCACTTTGACGCAACATCCTGCAACGGTTGCGGGATAGAGATACTTGCATGCCTTACCCCAAAATATGACATTGAACGGTTCGGCATAGTCGAAAAAGGAAACCCGCGCCACTCAGACATACTCCTTGTAACAGGCGCAGTATCACACAAGATGAAAGACAAACTGAAACTGATATATGACCAGATGCCCGAACCGAAAGTAGTCATAGTGGTAGGTGCCTGCGGAATCTCAAAAGGGATATACCAGGGCTGCTACAACGTAATCGGCCCGATAGACAAAGTAATACCTGTTGACATCTATGTACCTGCCTGCCCCCCACGACCCCAGGCAATAATAGACGGCGTCATAAAAGGCCTGACCCTCTGGGAAGATAAGCTTGACAAATACGAAAAGGATAAAGAGGAAGAAAAATATTGATGTGAACAATCATGGAATGGCTAAAGACTCTAGGAAAAATATACAAGACAGACCGAAATGACTATTTCATTAAGACCAGCCATAAAGATATCCCAAAAGCGCTACAGATCCTAAAAGACAACAACATAACCCATATATCCTCAATCACAGGCATCGACACAAAAAAAGATATAGAGATAATATATCATTTTTCAAAAGATAAGAACACAATAAACATAAAGACGCAGATAGACCGAAATACCCCCGAAACAAAAACGATAACAAAAGAATTCCCGGGCGCACTCCTTTTTGAAAAAGAGCTTGCAGAGATGCTGGGCGTAAAGATAAAAGGAATAAAAAATGAACATCTGATACTGTCAGATAAATCACCCTTATACCCTTTAAGGCGCGACTAAACTATCAAAAGGTGAAAATACACAATGAAAAAAGAGATCGAACAATACGCAAGAGACACACTTGAAGGTGAACTGACCGCAGGCATTGACCATTTTGAAAGAGTCTACTCAAATGCAAAAAAGATTGCAAAAAAGACATCGACTGATTACGACGACCAGATACTTCATGCCGCCTGTTTCCTGCATGACATAGACCAACATGAACCCCATGCAGAAAAGTCAGCAGAAGTTGCTGAAACATTCCTAAGAAAAATAAGTTTCCCTGAAGAGAAGATTGCCCCCGTAAGAAAAGCAATCATCACACACCTACCTAACGGACAACCGACAACAACCGAAGGAATCCTATTGCATGACGCAGACCTCCTTGATTTCTTGGGCGCAATAGGCATCACACGACTATCCATCGCAGCCTGGGACTGGTTCGGTGCAACAGACATGAAAGAAGTCATAAAGACACTGAAAAAATACCGAGAAGTCTACAATTCACTCGTCCTTGACGAAAGCAGAAAGCTCGCAAGCAACAAGACAATAGTCATGGACATGTTCATAAAACAGCTGGAGGATGAACTTAAAGTATGAATGAAGACACATGCTACACATTACCTTTAGGCCCTCAACACCCCGCACTTGTTGAACCGGAATATCTGAAGGTGCACCTTGACGGAGAGACAATAGTCGATGTAGAGATAAACCTAGGTTTCATGCACAGGGGCATAGAGAAAGCGCTCCAGCAAAGAACATACCAACAGGATAGATTCCTTATAGAGAAAATCTGCGGCATATGCAGTTCAATACATACCCTGACATACTGCAATGCAATAGAAAAATTATTAGATGTAGAGATACCAGAGAGAGCAAAATACATAAGGATGATAATCGCAGAATTTGAACGGATACATTCACACATGCTCTGGGTAGGCATTGCGGCATACGAAATCGGGTTTGACACAGTTTTCCAGATGTCCTGGCGCGACCGGGAACTGGTCATGGAACTTCTTGAAGACCTGTCAGGAAACAGGGTCAGCTATTCTATGAACACCATAGGTGGCGTACGCCGAGACATATCAAGAACCATGGCAGAAAAGATAAGGACCACCATGGACAAGATAGATTCCAAACTCCATCATTATATAGACGTTTTCGTAAATGATTCAACAATAACTAAAAGAACAAAAGGTACAGGTATATTGACCAAAAAAGATGCAATCAGATATTCCGCAATCGGACCTCTCGCAAGAGCTTCGGGAGTAAGTTGCGACCTGAGAAAAAAGGCACCATACCTATTATATGACCAAGTAGATTTCAAAGAGATCACACACAGCACAAGTGATGTAGAATCACGAGCGATAGTACGCTTGAAAGAACTTTTAGAATCCACAAAAATAATAAGGCAATGCCTCCACCTCATGCCTAAAGGAGAGCTATCAATAAAAGTCCCAGACATTGTACCTGAAGGTGAGGCCATATCCCGCGGAGAAGCACCGCGAGGAGAGATATTCTATTACGCAAGATCAGACGGCACAGATAAACCATATAGGATAAAGATAAGAACACCCACACTTGCAAACATACATCCATTGCAACCCATGCTTAAAGGCCAGCAGCTTGCAGACCTGCCGATAATAGTCGCATCGATTGACCCATGCTTTTCCTGCACAGACAGGGTGACACTGCTAGACACACGGACAGGGATTTCAAAGACAGTTGACGAGGCCTACCTAAAAAAACTTTAAGAGATGACACCTATGCTATTTGAGATATTTATATACCCTGGAATAATCTTTCTTCTCATAGCTTCAATCATATATTCAGGTATAATGCGAAAACTTGCAGCAAGGATGCAAAACAGGATAGGACCACCGATATACCAGGTAGTGTATGATCTCGTAAAACTTACAGGAAAAGAAAACATACGACCCAAACAGGCAAAACCGGGATTCACACTGTTTCCCGCCATAGCGCTTGCATCAGTACTTATCG
>DAOVHT010000137.1 GCA_030671745.1 Candidatus Nanohaloarchaea archaeon | reverse complement strand
TATCTAGTAATTGATTAATCTCAAATAAATCATAAATAGTTAATATGCTCTTTTTTTCATTTTCAAAAATATCATTTATGTTAAAATCATCATCAGATATATCTGTTGAAACTGTTTCTGGTAAACATAAGGCCTGATTAAAAATAGAATCTCCAAAAATTGCAAGTTCACTGCTCATAATGACCAATTATAGTATATTATGATATTTAGTTTTATAAAACTTGTCTTTTTTTGTTTCTTTTAAGTGATATATCCACCACCTAACATAATTGCAAAAAATATACCAAGCTAGACCATGCCTAAACCCCAAGTCTCCTGTCTACCTCGTCCCAGTTGATGATGTTCCAGAAGCGCTCTATATACTTTGCGCGGTCGTTCCGGTAATCAATATAATACGCATGCTCAAAGACGTCAAGGACCAGAAGTATCTTGCATCCTGGATATATGCCTGTGTTGTGCTTCTCTATCTGCATAATCATGAGACGGTTGGTCTCAAAACATAAGACTAAGGCTGCCCAACCTGAACCTTCAACGCTTGCGGCCGTATCACTGAACTCTTTCTTGAACCGTTCGACTGTCCCGAAATCTTCCCTTATCCTTCTTTCGAGAATGCTCCCTTCAAGATTGCCACCCTTGCCTTTGGGTGCCAGATTGTTCCAGAACAGGCTGTGGAGAATGTGACCGCCGACATTGAAAGATAAGTTTTTCAATGTGGATTTCTGGTCAATCACGGAATTGTCACCTCTTGCACTGCATATTGTATCTATGATCGAGTTTGAAGCTGTGACATATGATCTATGGTGCTTGAGATAATGTATCTTCAACTGCGCTTCTGACATGTATGGCGCAAGGTCGCCGTATCCATACGGCAGGTCAGGAAAAGTATAATATGTAGCACATTTCATATTTAACACCCCTATCACATTTTGGATCAATATGTCTTGCTTCAAAATCATGCAATCAAAAGTTTAGGCATCACTTATTTCTTTGTATTTACTGTCTTTGCGTTATCTGCGACCTTGCCGATCCATATTGTTGCTAAAACTGCAATAACTGTTACGATAACGGCATAGGTCACCATAGGGCCGATTGCGTCCGCACTACCGAAAACCTGCTTGAAAATTGCCTTGATCGCATCATTCCATGCAAGAGCTGCTATAAGACCGAACGCTGCAGTAATCAATGCAGCTATCTTTTCGATGACTTCTACTTTCATAAAAAATACACCATATATAGTGTATAATATACATTTCGAAATATATAATGATTTCTATGTTTCGCATTAAAAAATTTAAAAAAATGGGAAATAAACCCAATTTCAGTCGATTCAGTAGTCTATCTGAAAATATGCTTGAGGATGGTCGCAAGACGGGCATGTTTCCGGTGCATCTTTGCCTGTGTGCGCATAACCGCATTTTCTGCATACCCATTCAATTTCAGTGTCTTTCTTGAACAGTGTTCCTGCCTGCAATTCTTTTAGAAGATCTGTATATCTTTTTTCATGATGCTTCTCTGCCTTGGCTATTGCGCGCAGTCTTCCTGCAACGTCTGCAAAACCTTCTTTCTCGGCGGTTTTTGCGAAATCAGGGTACATCTTGTCATGCTCGAAATGCTCGCCTGCAATCGCTGCCTTAAGGTTCTCTTCTGTGGTCGACATTGTTGTAGGCGCTTCTGAATCTACGATGATGTCTTCTTTGTTCCCTTGCTTCTCTTTCAGGGTCTGGATCATTTTCATTAACCAGTTTGCGTGTTCGCGTTCATTGTCAGCAGTCAATAGAAATAGCTCTGAGATCTGTTCAAAACCGTCTTTCTTTGCGATCTTTGCGTACATCGTGTACCTGTTCCTTGCCTGGCTCTCACCAATGAAAGCTCTTGCCAGATTCTTGATTGTCTCATCCATAGAAAACACCTGATAGTATATTGCATTCTTATTTTTTTAAACTGTTGGTATCCATAAAGATACTCAGAACAAAAATAATAATGGTTATGACATGGATGTTATCAAATAAAGAGATGACTTCGGCTCTTTTTTGAGAGCCGAATGTCATGTGCGCCTTAAGGGAGCACCGCTTAATGGACTGGGCGAGATTCGAACTCGCGGCCTCCTACATGCCGAGCAGGCATTCTACCACTGAACTACCAGCCCATTAGTCTATTTTTGTAAGATGAGATTTAAAAATAAATCTGATTTTTTGTTGAAATCACAATAGTTTTTATTATTATCTGTATAATCTTTATTATGATACCTCAAAGTGATGAAAAAATAAGCAGAATTGATAATTATATTAGACAGATTGATGAGTTGGTGGAAAGTTTGCCGACTTTTGGAAAATACGTAGAACAAAAATATTCTGATGAAAATATAGATGCGTGCATGGATTTACTTTATGAATTAATTGAAGATCTGGGCGCAACAAATGTACATAGATACAACATTGATTTTACGAGAGACGTCATTAGCTTCAAACCATCAGAAAGTAATTATTTTCATTTAACGAATGTTGTAGATAAAAAGTCAAAAATATACATGAACCAAATTAAACGAGAGAACAGTTTTGTAGGTGAAATTGTTCTTGAGTATTATAATTATGAAGAAAATCAAGACATAAAACCCCAGTTTACAATAGACTATAAAGGAGTAGAACCAGAGATCTTAGAAAAATATGGTCTAAGTAATACAAATAAAACAACACTGCCCCATTTTGATAATGTAACTGACGCATTAGTCGCATTTTTTGATCTTGACTTAAAACGTAGGAAAGGATATCCAACATATACTAAACAATTAGTTTTTTGTTGATTTAAAAAATAAAAAAATCACCTGAAATCCACTATTCTAATCGGAGCAAGCTCCGGAGTACTTCAAAATCGTAGATTTTGTGTACTAAAAATCAATGATTTTTATGTATTACGTGGATTTCTAAACCGATGATTTTTAATTGCATTAAATTTGACCCACGCAATTTAAAAGCTTGAAATCTGAAAGATTTCATGATATTTAGTCTTCCTTTCTGAAATTGTATCGTAACAAGCTACATAACATTAAACTCAGAAAGGAATAAATAATGATCTGAAATTTTAATATATTACTTTTCAATGTTGTACTT
>DAOVHT010000115.1 GCA_030671745.1 Candidatus Nanohaloarchaea archaeon | reverse complement strand
GAAATTAAATTGCCTACCTTTTATGTTGAAATTAGTAAGCATATAAAATCTGAAATGAGAAAGTCTGCGTCTGAAGGGAGGTCACATGAATTGACAGATGTATTGTCTCGTATGAAACATTTTGGGTTAATTGATTATGATGGAGGGGTAGGGGATATATCCAACCTAAAAATGACTGAGTTAGGTGTATCTGTATATGGTACTATTAAAACTCAGAAAGTTAATGTTTCTTGTATTATTCCTCGTGTGAAAAAACAATCTGTGCGAAAACAACCTAAAAAACAAGTTGTGGATGGACAAGCGAAAATCGATTCGGGTGTTTTGAAAACAACTAAAAAAGTTGTTCCTGTTGAGAAAAACGAATCAGTAAAACCTAGGTTTGATTCAGGATTGGCTAAAAAAATGCTGGGGGCTCATGTGTCTTCAAAAAGAAAACAGGAAGTTACAGGTGATCCTGTTTTTAAAGGTGATAGTCCTGATAATGATATTGTAGATAGTTCTAAGTCTGAACCTGTTGTAGTTGAAACTGTTGCAGATGAAATTTTGAGTGTTGAAAATACTATTGATGAAACAGCTGCAGATGAAACAGTATGGTCAAATGTTTATGAAGGTCGAAAATTTCCCTATGGGATATCAGTTGATGATGATTCTTTGTGTATAGCATTAGATGTCGATAAAAAAAATGTATTTGATCTTTTGGGTGATGATGGGCATGTCTCAAATGAATTCTTGTGTCTTTTGTCTACTTTAATGTATGAAGGACAAAAGGATGAAATTGCTAAGATTTTAGGAAGTAATGGTGATCTTGATGGGATGCTCGTGTCTCTTGAAGAAAAAGATCTTGCATTAAATAATTTAGAATTATCATCATTATCTTATCCGGAAGCGATAGATAATATAATAGATACTATGAATCTTGGTATTTCTGCATTAATGGTTTATAATCTTAAATTGGATGAAAGAGAAACAAGAATATTTGAACATCTTTTAAAGTCGCCAGCATCAAAAGAGTTAAGGGTATTATAATTGTGTGTGGATAGTTATGGGTGTAATGAATCTGAGTGAAAATCTTGATTTGATTATTGATGGGCATCGTGTTTATTTGAATAGTAGTTCTGATAAAGATGTAAAAATGATTTTTCTTGATAAATCTGGTAAACCAAGTTATGCTTTTTTGTATCTTATGAACAAATATTTACAAGGTAATGAGGATCATACCTCTGCTGATATTAGTGGGAATATATATTTATTGAATAAACGATTTTTAGATTTTGGTCTTTTTGATGTTTCTGATGATAAAAAGAATTTGAATGAAATGGGAATTCATATATTAAATCAGATAGTCCAATATCTTGATCAAAATGAAAATACTGATTCATTAAATGTTAAGATTAATGATTATGGTCTTTATGTCGATTGTTTAACATCATTTGAAGAGAATCCGTATGAATATGAAACGAGAATAATTCCAGATAGTAATGTACAATCATCATCAAAAATTATTGTGGATGATAGACTGTGTGATCCAAATATATTATCTGTTTCTGATATAGATCTGTTGATAGAACATGGTCTTATTAAAGAATCAGTTGATGGTATTGAGTATACTGAATTAGGTGAATCTCACGATTTATTTAAGATCATATATGGTTCAAGATTAGATGAAGCTGTTGTCGGGGTGGATGAAGAAGATGATACAGCGGGAATTAATCCCGAGAATAAACAAGGTTCTTTAGATTCAATTGAAGTAGAGAAGTTAGTTGAAGACGGATTAAAAGAGAATTATTTTAAATTATTGGAGGATTATGAGATAAAGGAATGGGAGAAGTCTTCAAATCAGTATAATCCAAATCGTCATAGTATCCAATTTGATGGTATCAAAGTTCCGTTGACAATACAAAAAGTGAATAAGGGCAATAGGTCTGTAACATTTGCAACTCCTGAGGTCTATGCTCTTGGAATAATATATGAAGCTTATTTAAAAGAGTCTTATCTAGATGAGGAACGGCTTAACAAAGTGCTTGAATATTATCTTAACAGTGCAACGAAATATGGAATGACTGTGTTACGTGATTCATCAGCGTCACTTGTTACTTTTGATGAAAATGGAGGTATACATCCTGGTAGATATACAGAAAGTCTGCTTTCTATCGTTTCTGATTTTTTTATGGGTGGAATAGATGATGAAATACAAAGGCCTATAGGTATTGAGGGCGCTCTGGATCGTTTAGGTACTATTGGGGATGTTCTTGATGAATTTCCATCTTCAGAAAAGCATAATAATTATGTTGAATTCAGAAGTTCTGAAATAATTTCGGATAGTCCTCGTAGAGTTTCAGTTGATTATGTCGGTGTTGTGGGGGGAGTTGTCACTAAAATAGAACCTGAAATTTCTTATGGGAAATGTTCATGGAGAAAGAAGATTTCTGATGGGTCATCAAAACCAACAGTACCTTTTGTATCAAAAAGACAAGAAATTGAAGAAGATAACCCTGATGATAAATTTGTTTCATTTGATCCTAGGGGTAATTTCGATAATCCTAAAAGTATCGTTGATGAAAATGGAAGTGTTGTTGTGGTGTATGGTAGTTTTAACGGAGATGGACCTCAAAGAAAAGTGATAAGTACTTCTTCGGGTCTTACTATGTTTGGTGAGAGATACATACCCTCTGATGTCTCTGGGGGTGATGAATCTTCTGTTGTCAAGTTGAGGGAAGGCTTGTCCTTGCTGAATCTTACGGATATTTCAGGAAAGCTGAATGGATTGGGAAAGGAATTAGTTGATGCATTAGGCATAAGTTCTGATGTTATTTCTTTATTGGATGCGTAGGATTTTTGCATTTCTTGCACTGATCTTTTTTTTTCAAAAAACAAAAAGTTGTTAAATCTTGTTCTATAATTATTTTTTGATTGGGATGAAGATGAAGATAAAAAAGCTTGAGGATTCACTGATAAGCAAGATTGCGGCAGGTGAAGTTATTGAACGGCCGGCATCAATTGTTAAGGAACTGGTCGAGAATTCAATTGATTCGGGCGCTACTCAGGTAACTGTCAATGTTGTAAAAGCTGGCAAGAAGATGATATCTGTCTCTGATAACGGTTGCGGCATGACTTATGATGATGCGATAATCTCATTTGAGCGGCATACGACAAGTAAGATCTGTGATGTTGAAGATCTTTTCTCTATCCATACTTTAGGATTCCGTGGGGAAGCGCTTGCAAGTATAGCTTCAGTCTCTAAGATCTCTATGGTGACAAATACTGGTGGGGCTTCTGCCACAAAGATAGATGTTGTCGGCGGCAAGATATCTGATGTCGGGTCGGCGGGTGCGCCTAAAGGTACATCCATTTCTGTTTCTGATATCTTTTTTAATACGCCTGCACGGAAAAAGTATATGAAGTCTGATGCGGTCGAGCTTGAACATATTGTTGATATCGTTACTCGTTATGCTCTCTTTAATTCCAAGGTGCATTTCAGGTTATTGAGTGAGAGTCGTGAGGTTATTGCCACTCCGGGCAGTGATGATCTGTTGTCGAACATCAGAAACATCTATGGGAAAGAGACTGAAAAGAATGTGTTTGGTGTTGACAGTCCTGTTGATGGTGGGATTAGTGTTTCTGGGTTTGTGTCAAAGCCTGCATTGACGCGGGGGAGTAAGGATCAGCAGTCTGTGTTTGTCAATGGTCGGTATGTGAAAAATAAGATTGTGACTGATTCGGTATATAATGCGTACAAGACACT
>DAOVHT010000051.1 GCA_030671745.1 Candidatus Nanohaloarchaea archaeon | reverse complement strand
TACAAACATTTAAAATGTTTGAGAAATCACTTATCTCATCTTATAATTGATTATATCCAATAATTGATGATACTTATGAAAAAAGCAGTTTTTGTCGGCAGGTTCCAACCATTGCACAACGGTCATGTCAATGCGATCAAAAATATTATTGAGCGAGATGACATAGACCACCTCCACATAATAATAGGTAGCGCAGACAAGAAAGACACAGATGATAACCCCTTATCTTTTGAGACCCGAAAAGAAATCATTTCTAAGACTTTAACAGACCTTATAAACACCGGAAAAATCTCAATAACAGGCCTTGACGACCACACAGACGACGATGACTGGATCAAGAACCTGAAACAGATCGCGCCTGATGCAACAATCACCTACAGTGGCAATGAATGGACAAGGCGCTGCATGGAACCTTTCTGCACAGTTGAAGAACCAGACTTCCTTGACAAAGAGATCCTGAACGGAACTAATATCCGATTGCGCATAAAAGAAAAAAAAGAGATAAGACATCTAGTGCCTAATAAAGTGTTTGAACATCTAAACAAATAAAAAAAAAGATAGATAAAAAATCTATCAGATCTTCTTCCTGAACCTTTTAAGAAGCAACGAATTGGTCACGACACTGACTGACGACATTGCCATCGCAAGAGCTGCAAACTCAGGTTTAAGATACCCGAATGCAGCGATAGGAATCCCAATTGAGTTATAGAACAGTGCCCAGAACATGTTCTGCTTGATCTTAGCCATTGTAGCCTTACTGAGCTTTATAGCGCCGACCACATCACGCAGATCATTCTTGACAAGCACAATGTCACCCGTCTCAATAGCGACATCAGTCCCAGACCCTAAAGCGATCCCCACATCAGATTGTGCAAGTGCAGGCGCATCATTTATACCGTCCCCCACCATGGCAACTTTGTTTCCTGACTCCTGCAATCTCTTGATGTTTTTTGCCTTATCCTCAGGCAACACTTCAGACAGCACATTGTCAATTCCTGCCTTTTTAGCGATTGCATTGGCGGTCCTCTTATTGTCCCCGGTTATCATTGTCACATCTATGCCCATCGCCTTGAGACCGGCAACAGCATCAAAAGAGTTCTCTTTGATAGTGTCAGCAACAGCTATTATACCGGACAGTTTCCCGCCGTAAGCCACAAGCATGGCAGTCTTCCCTTCATCCTCAAGCTTTTCCATCTGATCAGTTATAGTCTTTGAATAACCTATCTTTTCCTCAGACATGAGTTTCCTGTTCCCGAGCAAGACTTTCTTGCCCTTGTAGACACATTCAACACCATGACCTGATATCGCCTTGAACTTTTCAGGTTCAATAATCTTGATATTCCTTGATCCAGCACTTTGCACGATAGCTTCACCTAAAGGATGTTCAGAATGTTTCTCAACTATGGCCGATACTTTAAGCAGTTCATTTTCATCAAGGTCACCCAAAGTTATGATGTCTGTAACCTCAGGTTTGCCTTTTGTCAATGTACCTGTCTTATCAAACACGATTGATCTTATCTTGTATACACTCTCTAAAGCCGAACCGCCCTTGATAAGTATACCTTTCTCAGCACCCACACCAGTCCCGACCATTATGGCAGTCGGAGTTGCAAGACCTAACGCGCACGGGCATGCAATGACCAATACCGCGATTGCAGGCAGGAAGGCGCCAAGGAAAGTTGAACCCACAACAAAATACCAGATTGCAAATGTCAG
The DNA here is from genome assembly GCA_030671745.1 of Candidatus Nanohaloarchaea archaeon. GTDB lineage: Archaea > EX4484-52 > EX4484-52 > EX4484-52 > GLR71 > GLR71. The sequence goes on along the minus strand of DAOVHT010000051.1, from coordinate 5,400 downwards.
AAGAGACAATACCACCACACCCTGGACAAAATACCCAGAGATCATGTCTGCATACCTTTGTATTGGCGCTTTTGACCCCTGTGCATCGCGAACAAACTTGATGATGTGCGCAAGTGCCGTATCAGCGCCAATCTTTGTTGCCTTAAATTTTATGACACCATTCTTGTTTATCGTGGCCCCGATTACAGTGTCACCCTTGACCTTTTTGACAGGCATGCTCTCCCCAGTTATCATCGACTCATCAACTGATGAATCACCATCTATGGCTACACCATCAACCGGCACTTTCTCACCGGGTTTGACAATGATTATATCCCCGACAATGACCTCCTCAATAGGTATATCCATCTCTTTACCGTCTCGGATTACCTTTGCAGTCTTTGCCTGGAGCCCTATCAACTTTTTTATCGCGTCACTCGTCTTACCTTTTGCTTTTGCCTCAAGATATTTACCCAGTACGACAAACGTGATCAGCAATGCAGTCGTCTCAAAGAATACTGCACCACCCAATACGAACAGTGCAAGTATACTGTAGAAGTACGCAGATGACGTACCAAGAGCAATCAGTACATCCATGTTTGCAGACTTATTTTTAAGTGCGAAATATGTACCCCTGAAAAACTGTCGACCTACATAGAAAAGTACAGGAGTAGTAAGAAGAAGCTGGATATAATGGTTGAACGGAAAATCCATGAATACCATACTGAGCAAAAATACAGGAGAACTCAATATCGCACCAATTATCAGATTTCGTTTCTGCTGACTTATCTCATCAATTTTTTTATCATCTTTTGCCTCACCTGAAAAAGCGCCTTTATATCCAAGACCCTTTATATTTTTCAGAATCTTTTTCTCAGTCAACATCTCAGGATCATACTCCAGATTCATAGTCTCAGTCGCAAAATTGACAGACACTTTCTTTACACCATCAACTTTCTTGAATGCGTTCTCAGTATTGAGTGCGCAAGATGCACAATGCATCCCTTTGACTGTGATATCAGCCTTAATGATGCCTGTAGTTTTTCCCACATCAGTTTTCCCATCGATAGCTTTCGCCTTATACCCAAGCTTGTTTATCTTTGAAATGATCTCAGTTATGGACGTCTTTTCATCCTCATAATTGACTGTAGCTTTCTCAACTGCAAAATTGACATTTGCATCGGAGACACCATCGATCCGATTCAATGCATTCTCAATATTTAGTGCGCAAGATGCACAGTCCATCCCCGATATATCAAGAGTATCTGTCTTTTTTCCCATATCATTCATCTCTCCCTTCTCTGAATGCTTTTGCGCAATGACAGCAGCAGAAAACATAATGTTTACCGTCTATATCCTCCTTATGCCCGCCCTCATAGACCTTGCAACCGCAATGTGCACATGTCGAAAGGCTCGGTTCGATTGCGATCTTAATGATTTCCCCGAATCTTGAGATCATGTTATTGACAAATTTCTTGCCGGAGGCCGTCAATCTATACTCGACCTTTTCCCTAGCCGCAGGTTCTGAAGCATCAATGTAACCATGTTCCTCTAACGTCTTCAAGAAAGGATAGATCTGTCCGGGGCTGGTATTTTTACCCATCTTAGCGCCAGTCTCTTTGATAATCTCATACCCAGTCTTAGGCCCTTCCAAAAGTAAAAGGACAGTATAAAATTTCACCATGTTTGTTATCTTGACTTCTTCCATGAAGATAATAATGTACACAAACATATATAAAATGACCTGTCATATTTTGATATGTCAGAAATACTTAAACAATAAACAAATAACACAAATCCCTAATAAAAATATACAAATCACATTTAATAAAACAATTATTAAATATTAATAAAGACATTATTCAACAAGAATTTTTTCCATCTCTTTTGCAAATTCCTTTGCCCTTTGTAAAGAAGTCTTTGCTTTTGATTGTTTTTCAATATCTATAGTTTTATATTGGATCAAACCACGTTTTCGTCTTTCAAACTCAAAAGATTCAATCAAGGAATCTGCTTTTATCCCTGCAATATTCAATGCTTCAAATTTTGTCAACTCATAATCCTCAATAAATGATTCTTTCAATTTCGGCCGTATATAAACAATTAACGCATCAGATGTTACTTTATGCACAATCTTACCATTTACCTTATATCCAAATTTTAAAAGCACTGCATTCGCATAATAATACATAGAATAATATGAACAGACAATTACCCACAATCCAGACAAATTCTTTTGATAAATCTCATCAGCAACTCTTAAACTCTCCTTGGAATTATCCAATAATAATTTAATTATTGATTCATTTGGTACTGTTTTTTTGAGCAGACCTTCCCGTAAATAAGAACGGACATTATTTTTTGCATTTTCTATTATTTTTTCATCCAACATTTTTCAACAACCTATAATACTCTTCTATCCCCACCAAAATTATATTGTTCTGAATAGCTTCGCCCACAACACTAAATTCACGACTTTTTGCCATATGTGAAAACTGTTCATAACTTACTTGAATTAAATGAATATTATCAGGAAGCAACGATATATTAGCCTGAATTTCTTTTTCATCACCACCGATAGTCAAAATATCAATGTCTGAATGTTTCCCTGCCACACCCTTAGCATAAGATCCAAACAGCAAAGCTACAAATGGAAATCCAAGTTCAGAAAGCCTATTATGTATTACTAAAAAATCCTTATTTCTTAAAAGTTCTTTTCGCCTTAAGTATTCTGCTTCAAAAACTTTTTCATTAAAATTTCCCGAAAATTTACATAATTTTGAATTACCCGCTTTCTCAACCGTGACCAATCCTTCTTTTTCAAGATTAATTATATTTTCATATGCAATCCGATAATTAATATTAATGGTTTCAGATACCTTTTTTATTGTAAATGGCTTATTTTTATTCTCAAGCAAAAGCTTTATGATTTTTATGTAACTTTTCATAATATTACCTCAAATAATAATACTATTACTTATTGTAATATATAAATGTTACCACTCCATCCACCATAATAGATACCACCATTATAATTCTCGACCATGTACAATATTTGTTTTAAATACCTACATATAATTTAGTGACACCTTTAGTGGGTGTATTTAAGAAAAATAACAACTGCAATAGTTCACATCCAAAAAACAGAAATACCTCCCTCAGCTTATATGACAAATTAAGAAAACAAACATAAAAACCTAACAGATATATAACCCACAACACCAAAATAAAGACATGCTTTCTGATTTCCTGATACCTTTCCTTATAGTAGGTCTCGCAGAATTAGGCGACAAGACCCAACTAACCATGCTCGCGCTCTCAACACGCTTCAATGAACCTTACAAGATTTTTGCAGGTGGCATGCTCGCATTTCTCTTAGTGGACGGCCTGGCAATAGCTTTCGGAAGTTTATTATCCTCATACATATCAATATCACTTATACACCTTTCATCAGGACTCATTTTTCTTGCATTCGGAATATACACATACTTTTCAAAAGACGAAGAAGACACAAAAATAAAAACAAAATCCGCATTCATATCATCATTTGCGATAATATTCCTTGCAGAACTAGGTGACAAGACACAGGTGGCCTCACTTCTATTTGCCACGCAGTTCAATCCATGGATAGTCCTTGCTGCAGTCATGTTAGCACTTGCGACCTTGACAGCCACAGCAATAGTCCTTGGCGCAAAAATAAAGAAACACATAAAACCTAAAACAATAAGATACACAGCAACGATGATGTTCATACTGTTCGGACTTTTCGAGATGTATTCATACCTAAAAATAATCTAAAAAAATCATCTCTGCCGAACAATCCGAAAGACATCTTCTTGACCCGCTTCTTCACAATATTGACAGTCGACAATTTAACAAGCCACCGCTCAGCCTCTTTATACTTATCAAACTTCTTCTCATCCGCCTTGAATTTACTGTGATGCGCACGCGTCTGATAATCAGTCCTCTCAACATCATGCACGATGTGCAGCATCTCATGGTACAGCACAAACTCAGCAACAAAACGAGGCACACGAGAGTCATCAAGAGTCTTGCTAATTAAGATAGCATGCTTTGAAGGATCATAATGCCCATATTTTCTTGTGGTCAACCGCGGCCCCCAACAAAGCGCAGGCATGGACAATACATCTGAAAAATATTTACTGTTTACCTCAAAAAACATCTCAGAAAGATCATATGCACGACCGGCAGGCGCATGCTTAGCTTTATGGCCACGGATTTTCTTAAGCTCCTTATGCCGATCATCCATCATCTCAGAATTGATCCACAGACGATATACCTTCTGATACACACGCGGACACTGCTTCCTCTTTATCCGTGATATCAATATATAAGCAAGTGCAGAAATAACCTTCTCAGGCGCATCAGACAATGCATCAGACACCTTGACCTCAAGAACGCCCGCCCGGACACGGACCGAACTCTTGACCCCCGCATACTTATAGAACTTAGCCGAGACCTCAATCTTAGAACCGGTGATCTCATGATACACTGACGAAAATATCACATCAAGCATAACTTAATCAAATCCTGTAAAATTCAGTAAGTTCGGCAGACAAATCCCCACTAATAAATATCTGCGCATCACGCGGCAAAAGTCCCCTATAAGGATTCCACAGAAACCTCTTATCCATAAGTACTATGACACCACGGTCAGTCTCAGACCTTATGCACCTGCCTGCCGTCTGCATCACCTTGTTCATCGCAGGATAAGTATACCCATATTCCCAACCTTTCTGAAATTTCATCTCATAATAATTGATCAGTGCCTGATTCTTGATGTCCGGTCTTTCAAGAGGCAGCCCGACAACAACGACCGCATTCATGAGCTCGCCCGGAAAATCCACACCCTCACTGAAATTAGCACCCACAACCGCAAAAAGTGCCGCAGACTTATCAGTCTTGACAAAAGACGCAAATTTCTTGAACAACACTTTCTTATCATTTTTAGTCATGCCTCGTGCCTCAAGAAGTATCTCTTTATCAACTGTAAACTGCCCCATCAACTCATAAACTGTATTGAGCATACTATATGACGGGAAAAAGATACCCAGATTTCCAGAAGTATTATTAATTGTCTTGACGATATTACCAGCAATCTTATAAGACTGCGCATCACTTCGTTCAGTAAACTTAGTCGTGACATCATCTTTTATCAGGATCAGACGATTCTCGCGCGGGAAAGGAGAGTCAAGAACAAGCGACTCGGTCTGGATCTTATCAAGACCCAAGACCTCCATAAACATATCAACAGGAGTGAGAGTCCCGGACATGAGCACCACAGAATGAAGCTTATTGAACAGGTTCTTGGTCAGCATGGACGGGTCAAGGCAGTCATAGCACACCTCAAACCCTATGATACCCATCATGTTCCTTTCAGTCTTGACAATCCTCACATTC
>DAOVHT010000066.1 GCA_030671745.1 Candidatus Nanohaloarchaea archaeon | reverse complement strand
TCAAGCATTTTTACAGAATTAATTATTGTGTCTACCCGCTTGACCTGATTCAATCGCCCAAGAAATACAATTGATTTTTTTGTACCTTTCAATTTAACAATATCTTTTGCAGGGGAAATAGTATCAATATCTTTAGAGATTCCAACAGGAACAACTAAATCTTTGGCAGGTTTAGAAATTGTCTCAATAAAATTAACTTTTTCGGCATCAGACATATAGATTACAGTATCAAGATTACGATATGCAATCTTTTCTAACACATAAAGTCCAGTTTTAATAAGCCTACCAAATTGTGGTTGTGTATATGCAATCCCGCAAGGAGCAGAAATAACAGGGATCCGTTTCAAGAGACCCAAACTGCGAGCAAATAATGTTGAAATAACACCAAATGAAAACACATAATCTGCTTTAACTCTTAACGCCTTAAAAAATGAGAACAGATTAAAGACCAGATTGCGAAGAATTGGCAGATTCACCCAGGGTAGATAATATACTGTAATTCCAGAATAATATTTCTCAATTTTATCTTTACCTTTAAACCGTCTTGTAAATATAATAAGCTCAACTGATGCAGAATCTTTAAACAGATCTGCAAAATCCTGCACATAAGTCTCAATACCTCCAGAAGATATCAGATCTTCTTTCTTGTTTATACCCATAGGGAACTCTTTAGATCCTAAGACAATGATTCTTTTAGTTTTATTCATAATGAAACCTCTAAATAATAGATCAATACAATTTATGGTCAAAGTTAGGTGCAAGTTTTTTCAAAAGACCTAATAATATATCAACATCAATTTTAGTCTTACAAACCTCTGCTTCAAGTACCTTTAAATCTTCCATAAACCCAGCATTATCAAAAGATTCCTCTTTGTTGGTGATATATATCTTCTCATATTTTGTAGCAACATTAGCGCGAATATCAAGCAATAGCTCTTCCGTCAATTTTTCACCATTACGCAGACCAATAAACCTGATCTTCACATCCTTTTCAGGAACAAGTCCATATGCCCTGATCATATCTTTTGCAAGGTCAAGTATCTTTATTGGTTTTCCCATATCAAGAACAAAGATATCTCCATCCAGACCAAGTGTTGATGATTGTATTATGAGCTGACATGCCTCAGGTATTGTCATAAAATATCTTTCAACATCTTTATCTGTTATGGTTATTTCTCGTTTAAATCTGATCTGTTTCTTAAATATTGGTATTACACTACCACTGCTTCCAATAACATTGCCGAACCTGACACCTGTATATTTAGTTTTTTTAGTATTATTCGAATAAGTTTCTATCATTTTTTCACATATTCGTTTAGTCACACCCATAACACTTGTGGGATTTACCGCTTTATCTGTTGAGACCATAACAAAATTTGAAACACAATATTTCTCACACAAATTCAACACATTTAATGTTCCAAATATATTATTTTTAATAGCGGCTTCAACATTTTCTTCCATAAAAGTCACATGTTTGTATGCAGCTGCATGAAAGATTATGTCTGGCATGTCATTCAAAAAAATATGGTCCAGACTATTTTTATCCTGTATTGATGCAACGATATATTTTATGTTCTTAAAAGATTCATACTTTTGTTGTAACTTAAATATGTTATATTCACAATTGTCAAGACATATCAGGTCATAGGTATCAAGTTTAAGTAATTCATGAACCAGTCCTTGACCGATTGACCCACCCGCACCAGTAATCATTATTTTTTTACCTTTAATCATTTGTCGAACTTCTTGAAGATCTTTTTTGACCATAGCGCGTCCAAGAAAATCAGTATTTTTAGGTTCACGCAAATCACTCAAATTAACAGTTCCTTTGATTATTTCAGAAAAGCGGGGTATTATCTTATATTTAATGTTTTCATTTTTCACTTTTTCAATAATTGTCTGTATCTCTTTACCTGATGCAGTAGGTATTGCGATAAAACATTCATCAACATTTTTATCTTTTATAACTTTTTTAAGATCTGAAGTAGTTCCAAGAACAAGAACATCGCCAATTACATCACCTTTTTTATTGCAGTCATCATCTAAGAACCCAACAACCTTGTAATTATTATGTTTTTTAATCTCATCAAATATCTGTTTACCTGCAAGTCCTGCACCGATAATTATTGTATTTTTTATTTTTTCATTCATTCAATCATCCCATAAACAGTTTAAACAACATCATTGTCTTTTGCAAGCATAAGTGCAAGATGTGACCCAATAAAACCGCATCCGCCTGTAATTACAATTTTAGCCATACATAATTTTTATCAATAACCATTAAATATCTTTATTCTTTTGATACTCATCATCCTCTCCCCCCATCTCCCATCTTACCAAAAGTCACCCACACAGGTGTTTACCAACTTATATGCAGGAACCTTAGACCCATACATCATCAACACACAATCAAAACAGCCCAGTACTTATCAACAAAAACAAATCGATACAATCTACACATCCAAACAATTCAACAACAAGAGGCAACATTATGACAGAACATCAAGAACACACAAAAACCAAAGACAACAAAGACCTAGACACAACCGATTACAATCAGATACTAACTGACATAAAATCAATACTTAACAAAGGCGTATCAAAAGCATACAAAGCAGTTGACAACCTTAAGGTCCAGACCTATTGGCAGATTGGGGAACGTATAGTACGAGAAGAATTAGATCACAAGAGTAGGGCAGACTATGGTAAACATTTGATTGAATCTCTTGCAACTGATTTAGGTATAGGTAAAGTTAATTTACATTATATGGTTCGTTTTTATACTATTTATCCAATTATTCAGACAGTGTCTGAACAATTAAGTTGGTCTCATTTAATTATTTTTATCTATATTGAAAACAAAAACAAATGTAAGTTTTATGAACCGCAATCAATACAGAATATGTGGAGTGTCCGGCAATTGAAGAACCAGATTAAAAATGATTTATATGACTATTCAAAAACAGACGAAAAAGTAATTGTCACTCAACCACGCCCAACAAAACCAATCCAACCCGAACAAATCTTCAAATACACCCACAACTTTGATTTTCTAAACAGAATCCAAAACAAGCACACACAAGGCCGCACAGCATATCGATTATATTGGCATACCGGCACGGCTCTCTCCCGACAGGCATATAAGCAGAAATAATAAAATCATCCTATCTGGGATGATTGATATGGATACTGACAAAAATAATGCTTTGGTTGTGTTTGAGGACAAAAACATCAGAAGGGTATGGTATGATGATGAATGGTATTTTTCAGTTGTTGATGTTATTGCTGTATTAACTGATAGTATTAATCCAAGTGCTTACTGGCGTAAGCTAAAAGAACGTTTAAAACTTGAAGGGAATGAAACTGTGACAAAATGTCACACTTTGAAAATAGAAGCAACAGATGGTAAAATGCGTCAAGCCGATGTTGTAAGTACTGCACAGATTTTTAGATTGTTACAGTCTATACCCTCCAAAAATGCAGAACCTTTCAAACTATGGCTCGCACAAGTTGGGTATGAGCGGATTGAAGAAATAGAAGATCCAGAACTTGCATTTGACCGTGCAATGCAAATTTATTTTAAAAAAGGATATTCAAAAGAATGGATAAATCAAAGATTAAAGACAATTGAGGTTAGAAAAGAATTGACAGACGAATGGAATCGTGTTGGTATAGAAAAAAAGACAGATTATGCACAATTAACGAATATAATAACAAAAGCATGGTCTGAAAAGACAATAAAAGAGTATAAGCAATTAAAAAATTTAAAGAAAGAGAACCTAAGAGACAATATGACCAATCTCGAGCTTGTTCTAAATATGTTGGCAGAGACAACAACAACTGTGATTAGTAAAAAAGAAGATCCAAAAACATTTTCACATAGTAAAAATATTGCAAAAAAAGGAGGTAATGTTGCAGGTAATACAAGAAAAGACATTGAGATGCAATTGGGTGAAAATATTGTAACTCATAAAACTGCAAAACAGATACATTCAAAGAAAACAAAATCCATAAATTTTAAATCATAATCTATATATGATTAAGATTTATTGATTTGATTTTGTTAACATTTGATGTGGTTACTTCTCGATGCTAAATACAATAACATAGCTTATTACTCAACCAATCGTTACATTTATATAACTATTGTTACATAAATATAACATATGTTCATTGAAAGTAACACTCAAAAGATGTTGGAATTGTTTTTTAATCATCCAAAAGAGCAGTTTACAATAAGAGAAATTGCAAGGCGGTTAAATATAGCGCCACCGACATCATTAAGACTTGTAAACGACTTAACTGAAAAAGGATATCTTCAGACCAAAAAACATAGGCATTATACAGATGTGACTGCTGATATGGAAAATACAGACTTTATTGATCTTAAAAAGATATACAATCTCTATAGCCTATTAGGATTAAAGACATATCTTGTTAAACAATTAAACTATCCGCAAGCAATAACCTTATATGGTAGTTATTCACGCGGAGAAGACACAGAAGAGTCCGACATTGACATTTTCATATTATCATCGACAAAAAAAGAGATTGATGTAAGTTCCTATGAGGTCGGTCTTAAACGAAAGATACATCTGATAAAGAAATCAGATTTTACCGGTCTTCCTAAAGAGCTTAAGACTAACATAATAAATGGGATTGTACTTTATGGAGGTATTGAATGTTAACATTTTCGCACCAAATAAGCCTATCAATACCTTAAAAATATAACATCTTTCTAAATATACAAGTTGATAAAATATTCCAACCCCTCAAACATATCATTTTTGATATGTATTGACAACTGAAATATTTATATAGTTTACTGCACCAATTACAATCATGTCATTAAAAAAGATAGAACTGTTGAATGTACTGAAGACATATCCATTGTTCACCTTAAATGATTTCGTAAAAATTACAGGCAAAGATTCAAAATATTGTCATCTGATTATATCTCGCCTAAAGAAAGAGGGTCTCATCTTTGCTATAACAAAAGGGAAATATACCGTACACGAAGACCCATTGATATATTCATCTCACATATATGTGCCATCCTACATAAGCTACTGGTCTGGCTTGCGCTATCATGACCTGACAACACAGCTTCCAAAAGACATATTTATTGCCGTCCCTGAATCAAAAAGACCTATAACTATCAACAATAAAAGACTGATCTTTGTAAAGACTAAACACTTTTTCGGATACGAGAAGACAAAGTATAAAGGGCTGAGCATATATGTGGCGGACAAAGAAAAAAGTATAATAGATTCATTGCTTGCAAAAAATGTTCCTTTTGATGAATTGGCAACTGCAATCGCTCAAGCAGACATAAAAACATTAGCGTATTATGCAATCAGGACAGAAAATAAGACACTTATCAAACGCATAGGGTATCTTTTGAAAAACAAGACCACCCACACACAAAAATTATATGATTTTATAAGATCTGACATGAATTATGTGCCTCTTGATTTCTCAAAAACAGAAGGGAAAAAAGACACAAGATGGAAAGTTCTAATATGAGGTGACAAGTATGATATCTATTGAAAAATTAAAAGAGATAGCAAGATTGAAAGATCTGCATATTGGCTATGCAGAGAAAGATTATCTTTTAGATCTTCTGCTCTTTTTGATTTCAAGAAATACAAAAGATGAGCTTGTATTCAAAGGAGGAACTTGTCTTTCAAAGATATATGGGTTAGATAGGTTCAGTGAAGACCTTGATTTCACAATCGTAAAAGAAAAAGAATTGGATATTGATAGGTTATTGTCAAAAATAGAATCAGGTCTTAAATTATTTGGTATTGAAATATTTTCATTAAAAAAATTAGAGCAAAAAACCTCAATTCTAATCAAGTTGCGACTGAAAGGTCCTCTTTATAC
>DAOVHT010000004.1 GCA_030671745.1 Candidatus Nanohaloarchaea archaeon | reverse complement strand
CTGTACCATTCGGCAATGTCACATTCAACATTGTCCAGTTTAGACCTGTTGTAGACCTGTCCGTAATATTTGCAAAAATCTCAATGCTCGCATCCTGCTGAGCCACAACCTCACTCAGATTTACAGAGAATAAAGGAACTACATAAGGGATAAGAGTAATATTGAAATCATAATAAAGCGGAACAACATCAACATCGGTCACATTGATTGTATAATTCTCATAATAGAAATCCTTGGTCACATTTGTCACATTATACAAGAACTCAACCACATAAATTGAATCTTTAGCAACCGTCACATCTGTTTCATTTACCCAAGTATAATTGATTGCCACAGGATTGATCGTAAAATTCAGAGGAACATTCCCTGTATTCTTGATAGTGACAAGACACACCGTGCCTATGTCCGGATTCTCAGACCTGAGACATGTTTTGGGTGTCACGTCCCATTCCTTTCTAGTCGATACAGTCACATTGATCTCGACAGTATCATACCCACCATAGACAGAAGTGATATTTATCAGCCCTGTATAATTTCCCGGAGACTGCGCAAATGGTGCAGATACATTGACATATACTAGACGAGACAAATTAGCCCCGAGACTGGACACATTATCCGGATTGAACGTGACAACAAAATCAGGAAGACCACTCACTGTAAAGGTTATGTTTGTCAGATTATCATTCCCTAAAGAATCAATAGTGAAATTTCCGGCGACAACCGATGAATTGTCAGGCAACACCGTAGAGATGTTCCCATAGGCATCAATGATCGGATTCGATAATACCTGAACCGTAAAATTCAATAGGATAGAATCAAGTGATAGATCAGGATTGACCCATGTTGATGTCATGTTGAATGTATAATTCCCAGGAACCGTAAACTCATCGATTGTAACATTAAACATTTTTGTGCAATCATCACTGGCATTTACACGCCCGCACTGCTCCAAAGTTGAATTGGCACTAAGATACAATGGCATCGATAATGTAATGTTTACGTCCTTCGCATCCGAGATACCGTCATTTGTCATGATTGCAGTCACATCAAACGAATCCCCTGAATATAGAGAGATCATTGAAGACGTATAATTATCAGGAGTTTTCTGTAACGATACTGTCGTTGTCCCGGGCACAGTCACGTTCAATGCAACAGTTTCCCATCCGCCATTAACAGAACTTACATTTATCATACCCGAATAATTACCGGACACATAATCCTGTGGCACAATCACATCAACAGAGACAGGTTGAGAAACATCAGCAGGTAATGATGATATATTTTCAGGGCTGAACATCACTGTGAAATCAGAAAGCCCGGAGACATTAAATGTTATATTGGTTAGGTTATCATTACCGATTGAATCCACCGTAAAACTACCGACTGTTGCATTTTTACCATCAGGTATCACCCATGATAGATCACCGCCCAAAATATCAATTATAGGATTTGAATAGACATATGTAACAAATGAGATATTTGTTGAATTTGTAGCGAGATTAGGATTGATCCATGTAGTACTGATGTTGACACTATAATTCCCCGGAACTGTACCGTTAATGACAGTTATATTGAATCCTCTGACGCAAGATTGTGACATCAAAACATCACCACATGACTCAAATGTAGAATTGGCAGTCCAATTCTCAGGAAGTATTAAAGATATATTTACAGCCTTTGCATTAGCCCCACCGACATCAGTAGCATTTACAGTTATCTCAAAATAATCTCCTGCTGAAAGCGAGATATTGCTAGAGGTATGATTATCTGGAGAAACCTCAAGTGCCATTGTAGTCTCACTTGTTTCAGTATTGAAGGACTGTGAATCATTACCTGAATTATTGAACTGTGTACCATTACACTCCAGAATATAATTACCTGTTATGGCAGGTGCAGTAAAATTAAGGATATAGGTACCATTATTAAAATCAATTATGTTTGTCAAAAGCCCTGCCCCGTAAGTACAGTTAATCTCTGCACCACCAACATATTCATCTCTTATGTTCTGCACAGTTATTGTCGCATTTATGATCCTGTCAACTATACCAAGAGGATTTGAAATGTTCATTGACACATTATACATAGCACTTACTTCAAACGATGTATTCCCTTCATTGAGCAATACGTCAAAAGAGTCAAACGCTCGGACAGTAACATTCCATACGCCAATCAAACTGTTCTCAGATAAGTTAAATATGTTTGAAAAGATACCGTCTGTTGCGATCCCATCCCCATGGAGCGCATCACCATCATCATACAACATGATATCAAGATCATCAGCAGTCCCCGAAGTACCCATATCGACCGTAGCATTCATAGAAACTGTTACATTATACGGATCATATGTTACATTTGCAATTATGAGCACCGAATCATTTCGATTATAGACTGAATAATTTATTGTAGGACCTATCACAACTGGAATGAACTGATTATTCTCAAGGACAATTATTGGTGGATAAAACATCTGATCCCGCAAGGATTTAAGGATTACTTGATTGTAATTGATCCCATCAAACTGCATTATGACTGTATTGGTCACAGATTCATTGGGCGCAATCACCACAGGATCAAGATGGATCCCCATACGATCCAGAATGGTATCATTTTTAGCATAAAAATTCGCATTAGAACTATAATTATAATTGATCAACCCAAGACCTCGACTACCGTCTGATGCACCATACCATGACATTGGATTGGTCATGTTCCCAAACAGAAGCGGTACAAAAAATTCACCAGTAAGAAGACCATTCACAGATAATGCCCCCGCACTTGTAGAATTTCGCGTTACAGATGACACACCCACGTTTGTATAATTCTGTTCAATCTTTATCCATGACGTGTTTTCATAAAATATATACCGTTTCTTCATGAATCCAAAACCCGTTACAGACCCTGGATTATTCCATAATGTCTCAACACCTGTCTGCTCAACCACACGTTTTATGTTCCCGCCAGAAAACGTTGCATTGTTTCTGAAATCAAATGAGAAAGTATCCGACCCGTTTGAGAATTGCGTATATTCCTTTGTCTTGCTACCTGAAGGAGTAAAAAATATTATGCTGTCTGAATAGATATCATAGATACCTGATGTATTTTCGCCACGCAACGTATCAATCTTTAACCTATAGATACTATTATTGATATGGACCTCTTCACCATCCCAGGAATACACAAGATTGGTTGAATATGTGACCGGCGCCTTTGCAGCATTCTCAACAATATCAAAATAGACATAGATGTATCTTATCTGATTAGCAGTTGTTGTCCCGTTCAAAAGAAAGACAAGAGTGCCTACCGCATTCGTACTGACATCAAACCCACTTTTATTATCGAACTGGAAAGGATGCTCAAACAATACTGCCCCAAAAGAATCCTGTTCAATCACACGGATTGACTCATTGTCAAACGTACCATTCTTGCCGGAGAGAAGCATGATGTCTGTAAAATTTATATCCAGTTCAACAGGCCAATAATCCCTATCATAATCTGTATTGTTTATTGTAAAATTAGTCCGGAAATGCCAATCAGTATCAAACCAATACGGGTCAGGAGATGCCATTGCAAAAGTTGATAAAAATATCAGAGCTGACACTGCAATTGCTGCATACATATGCCATTGCTTATCCATTCTTGCCGACAATCATATCAACCTATAATCAATTTTTTTGTCTTTTCATAAGTATCTTGCGAGATGAGACCTTGCGCAAGTGATTCCTCAAGTTCGATGATCAATGGATCATTGACATCAATTTTGTCACTCTGATTTTCTTTGACCGTGTCAGCACTGACAACAGAATTGACCACTTCTTGTATGGGCTCAGGCTTAGATTTATCTGTTTCTTTTACTGTTTCTGTTTCAGTCTTTGTTTCTGTCTCTGTTTCTGTTTTGGTTTCAGTTTCAGATTCTTTCTCGACTGAATCATCTTTAGATCCGCCCGCATCCACATCCTCAACTTTTGTTTTTTCTGGATCAGTCACACCTTTATCTGCACTCTCATTGACCTCAGCAGTTTCAGAAGTCTCAGCATCGTCTACTTTTCCAGCAACCGCATCCTCAACTTTTTCTTTTGCATCTTTAGTCTGTATTGATGAAGAAGACTTACCGCTTAATTCTTTTTTACTCATCTTTTTCATGATCTTATTGATCTCTACCTTAATCTTATCCAGCGCTGCATCATTTTTCTTTTTGATTTTCATATAATCCTTATCAGATATCTGTTTTTTCTTGTGTTCATGTTCCACTGTAGACAGAAGACTTTCTATATCCTCACGCTGCTCTTCAAGTTCCTGTAACTCTTTTGGAATTTCTGCCTCAGCAAAAGGCACTGCCTTTTTCAGGATACCCATCATCATCTCAATCTTCTCAGACAACGAATCCATATCAGTCTTGACCTTAGACATATCTTTCTTATCGATGTAACTCTCAAATTTGACACCTAGCTGGTCTACATTCTTAAGCGTGTCATCCATTATCTCGTTCATGTTATCCTGTCTTGCTTCATAGACCTCAAAATTTTCAAGTTTCTCATTTAAAGTCATGAACATCTTTTCAATCTTTGAAGAGAGATGTACCATTGATTTTTCAGTCTCACTTACATGTTCCATCTTTTTTGCAATCTTATGATCTATATTTGCCACATTTTCAAGATCACCGAGACTTTTCAGAAGACCATCTGTATGCTTTATAGTTTTTAAGACATCTTCAATCTTGACTTCAAGTTTCTCAATACGAATCTCCATCTCAGATGTAAACTTATCACGTTTCATGAACTCTTTATTTATCTTATCGGGTTCAATATCATCCACAAGCTCTTTGACTCTTGTAAACCGCATCTCTTGCTCTTTAAGTCCCGCCTCTCTCTGGAACACCGTAGTCCTGAGTTCAGTGAGCCCTTCTGTAACAGTCTGCAACCGTTCATCTGTTGACGCACGCACCTCTTTGAACGAATCGAGATTAGCTTTGATACGTTCAAGATCCACATTGATCTTTTCAGAGAACTTCTGCATCAATAGCTCAACATTCTGTGCCGGTGCGGGTGCAGAAGTTGCCGCAGTCTGGCTGGCTTGTGGTGTAGCCCCTGCCGACTGAACCGGCTGACCACTGGATACATTATCTGGTTTTTTAGTATTCTTAGCAGTGACCGCATTTGATAACGCCACATACTGTTTTAATTTATCTGCTAGAGACAACCCCTTGGTATCTTTATTGATAATATCATCTGAATCATCTGAACTTTCTGCACCCTGTGAATTCTGCGGAGAAGGTTCAGGACTAGGTGGTACATTATTGACTGCTGCATTGTCAACAGGAACATTATCTACTGCATTATTCTCGACAGTATTACCCCCGACAGCATCACCATCAACAGCACCCCCTTCACCCACAGGACTTGCAGGCACAGTTGACTCTGGAGACACAGGCTTTGCTTTATCGTCACCTGCCGGAGTTGGAGTAGCATCATCATCAGAATCAGTTATACCGAAATCGGCAAGCTGTTTTTTTAGATCTTCCATCTTTTTAAGGTTGACCTCTTTTGTGTGCTTATAACTCTTTTCTGAAATGGTAGCATTACGGTAATCATTCTCTAAAGATGCAAGAAATTCCTTAATCTCTTTCTTCTTATCCTGAAGGCCATCAAGACTCATTCCCATGAATTCACTTTCTTTAGCCTTACCTTTTTTCTTAGTCACATTATCACCTGCCATTATATTTTAATCATAGTTATATTTATCATTACGATAGATCACACTGCCATTGACGACAGTCTTGCTTTAAGGGACTGTATATATGTCTCGGCCATCTTGAACACACCCTGCTGCAGTTTAGTGCGCGCCATATTGACTTCAATATCTATGTCATATGTATCCATACCTTTCGCTTTCATCTTAGCAACCTTTGAAGCGATCTCATCGATGGATTTCTTCAAGCCCATATATACATCAAGCTCTTCATTGCTCAATCTGCCCGTATCGTGCAGAAGCGGTCTGAACTGGATAAACCATGGCTTACCTTCATTATACTCAGGATTCTGTATAAGTCCTGCACCGACCGTAAGCTTAGCCACACGCATAGCATAATCCGGACCGTATCTTTGCTTGATACGCTGTATGTCACCATTATACTTTGTCCTTAA
Source organism: Candidatus Nanohaloarchaea archaeon (assembly GCA_030671745.1). Classification (GTDB taxonomy): domain Archaea; phylum EX4484-52; class EX4484-52; order EX4484-52; family GLR71; genus GLR71. The sequence continues at coordinate 15,443 of DAOVHT010000004.1, read as the reverse complement.
CTGGATCTCATTTGCGACATTAGCCTTTATCGCACCCTTGAAATCTGCCAGTACCTGAGATATCATGAACAGACCAAGACCCCATTTCCTGAATTCACGGCATCCACGTTCAAGTTCAAGATAACCGCCCTTACCACCATACTTAGGCAGCAGCCTATGCATCTCATCATAGACAATAAGAACCTTCAAAGTCTTTGCTTCTGGCCACTGGATACTGAATATGCTCTTGATACTCCTCCTGACAAACTTATCAAGCTCAGCTGAACTCAACTTACTCATGACAAATACAGTGATTTCGCCGGGTTTCATATACTGCCGTATATCGATCTCTTCATCCGTAAGACTGTTAGCGCTTTCCACAACAATGATATTTGTTTTATATGATTTAGCATTTTCAGGTTTAAGGCCATACTTTGAATACAATTCAAGCATGTGCGGATCCTTGCATGGTCTCATGAATCCGGACCATTGCGCTGTAGGATCAAATACGACGACTGGGATACCTAGATCCAATAGTTCTTCAGCCGTTGACATCGCAGTGACACTCTTACCTGAACCGGTACCACCCGCCGCAATTGAGTGCATGGTCAGGTTCTTTATATTGACATATGCATTTACATCCGTCTCAGCAATCTTACCGACCTTAACGCTCTCTTCACCTTTCTGAGGCAATCTAGAGTAATCCATAGGGAAAATGTATCTTGCCCCTTTCTTCTTCTTATCAAGGTACGCTAGATATGCCTTTCGTCCGAAATAGATACTAGGTAAGATAATCAATAGTACAACATAAGTTACCCAACTCTTGAGCAACCTAAGAAGAAGGACTATTATCCATGGTTGCGTGCTCACATCAATGACTGCAGCAGATGTTGCAAACTTTTCAGCATTTGCATATTTTGCGTTCACATTGATTATGTACCTTTCTTCTTTAGTGTTGTTTGGTATCTCTATTGATTGAACAAAAGACAATGATTGATTGACTGCAAGAGTTTCTGTATATGTCGTAATGACAGTATTATTTTCAAGACTTGCAATTGTATATTCAAGTATTATATCTTCAACAGTCTCTGTCTCACCCATGTTCTTGACAGTTACCATGAATTTTACATCTTCACCCGGCTTTACTACACTTGACAATGTCTCAATTATGACATCCAGAAGCGCTTCCTTCTTGATCTCTACCTTTACGGTTACTGGAGTCCTATAGATCATAGTACCAGTTTTAACGACTATGTCTCCCGTGTATATTCCAGGCATTGTAGATGGCAATGCATATGCAGATATCTTTACATTCTCAGTTGATTTCTCATCCACTTCAATCTCGTTTTTCTCAAGCTGGATCAGGTCCCATACAAGTCCATCTACACTTAACTGCGATGTTACTTTCTTATCCTGATTATTCTTGATCTCAATTGAATGTATCGATTTCTCACCAGGAGCTAAAGTTATGTAAAGGAGTGTCGATTTTATCTCAATCGGGACTACTTCCCCACCTTCACCAGTTGGATCTAAAAGATCATCACCAAGATCACCATCACCGGCAGCACCTGCACCCGTCTCACCACCATCCCCTGCACCTGAACCTGACCCGCTGCCACCTCCCGATGTAGGCACTGAAGGCATTGGTGGTATTGATGGAACATCTATCACACAATCAGTTGGACATATCGAGTTAGATTCACCATAATCCGCCTCACACACATTATTACCGCAGATATATTGTGCCAATGCATATGCACCAGTCGGACTTATAGTATCGATTGTGACAGTTCTTAACTCAGTATTGACAGTAATATTCTTTCTTATCCACTGATTGACGCATCCGGTCTTTATGGCCCAATTATCACAGTTATAGACTGCAATGTCACTTGCGATCACATCCTCATATGGAGAATAATCAAAGACAATATCTGGATTGCTGTTCATCGCACTATCAATATATACTGCCTTCTTAGGTCCTGCACCGATAAGAGCTATAGGTATATCACCAAACACGACCGGATTGAATATTCCACCGGGTGGCATGCTGAAATCATTGAAATTTAAAGTCAGATTCAATACATCAACAGATACATTATATAGCCGGACATACACGCTTTCATTATAGAGACCGGTCACATTATCTGATTCAATATTATGCATCAATACAGGCACGTCATGTTTATACATGTTGAACTCTACAGGTATTACTGTCTCATTATCTACACTTTCAAGGTCATACGAATAACCGCTGAAATATGCAGGCAGGTATGCATTGAAAGTTGCATTTGTAGTATTCACATTACCTGAAAGATCATATGCACTTATGATTACGGGATATGCACCCAATAATGATGTTTCAGTAAAGTCAAGATTGTAGAGATAATCATTTCCCACTGAAGATAAGAGCGTTGCATTATATATCATCACCGTACTGTTTGGCAATGTTATCTCAATTGATACATAATCCATACCACCCACATCTGTTGTGTTCATATACATTGGTACAGCACTGCCATTGATTATACTTGACGGCATATCTGCCCAGAGCAGTGGTGGGATAGTATCAGTATATATGATTGCATCTTTTTCAACTGCGATAACCTCGATACCATTTACTGAATCAGATGCAGTTGCAACAAGATCATAACCTATACCGGCAAGGATGTCCGGTGCAGTGAAATTGATTGTCCAAAGACCGGATATTACAGAATGATTAATATCGGTTATATTTACTGAATAAGTGCTACCCTCATTTGTCAGATTTATCTGCCATATAACGTTATCAGAGACAGATACGAACGCATAAGTAAGGTTGAATATTGAAGTTATATTCTTACCTTTTGAGACATTAAGTTCCGGAGACGCTGTTGTCGGAGTGATTATATCCAGATATAATGGATGTACTGTTATGTTCAAGAGTGTTTCACGATCCGCAGGCAATGCACTCATATTAGTTGTCCTGAAATATGCGGAATATGTGACAAGACTGAATATCTCAGGTGATGTATAATTGATCATGACATTCGAATAATTACCAACAGGCAGATCAATGCTGCTTTGATCTATTGTAAACAGTGTTGTATTTGTAGATATTGCCGACACGCCCAATGGCTGGTTACCGATATTTGAGACTCTGACCGCACCGAACTCACCTGTAGTATTTGCAACCACATCTTTTGATATTATGACAGGATCATGTCCCCATGTCAAGTTAGCAGGAATAACCACAGTCATATTTACAGATGTATTTGTCTTCGGTGTGTACACCATAAAGATTCCATCATAAGCACCTGTTGAATATCCTACAGGGACTGAGATGTTGATTGTGAAATTAGTACTGTTACCTTTAGTCAGATTGATTATTGTTGATGGATCAAAAGAAACATTGAAATCTGCACACACAATCCCACTTGTACAATTGAACTGTATGTTTGACGCATTATCATTACCTATAGACTCAAGAGTCAGATTCTGACTGGCATTCTTACCGCTTTCAATCACGAGCAGGACAGGTCCACCCGTCACATTGAGTACTGGATTAGACCCGATTACAATCTTTATCGGCGTCATGAGCGTATCATTTGAACCATCATAATTAGTCCAGTTAGATGTGAAATTGATATAATGATCACCGATTACATCAGCAGGAATTGAAAGTGTTGCATTGCCTTCATATGGCACCAGTATTATGTCGCCCATATTGAACTGTGACGGTGACACATCCCATAATGCAGGATATGAAACAGTTGTATTCACATCAAGCGCTCTTGAATAACCAGCATTGAGTGTCGTGAAATTGAATGACACATTAAGACCTGTATCAAGCATAACACCATAGATTATGACATTGGTTATATTGGTTTCAGTAACGACTGTTGTATTTACCATGACACTTATATTGTAATTTGAAGTACAGCTGATAAGACCGGACGTATCATTTGCACATATTTTCACATCATGGACCCCTATCTCATTCTCGCTGTAATTAAGGTATGCATCACTTCCATTCACTGTGAAATAATATATTGCAATAGAACCATTTGGCTTTGTTGAATTCAACCATACCTGTGAAACTCCTACATTGTCTGTCACAACAGCTGAAATGTTTGAATACCCTAAATTAGGTTCATACCCGCGAGGATCAATAGACAGATTAGCTATTACAGGAGGCAGATCAGTCACATTAAGCCAGAGATCAGTAATCCCATCAGCAGGGTCTGCTGATGGATCACGTACATGTATCTGCACATAATACATGCCTTGAGTTACTGCCCCGGGTATGGAATAATTGATGCTCACATTTGCAGAGACACCTATACCCATTGTAAATGATCCTGGATATTTTGTAATGAACAATGAACCATTACCACCAGTCTGAACTATCATGTTCCTCTCGGAATTACCATTATTCTGAGCTGTTATTGTACCGATAAATGTTGTATTTGTATTTACAAGAGCAAGAATGGTACCAAACGTAGAAGGTGTTCTTTCCCAGCTGACATCCAATGGTACAGTTGCATTGACTATAGCAAGATCTTCAGGTGCATTATCAGATTTAGCAGAAAGATATGTCCAATAATCACCCGCGCTCTGACCATATGGGATATCTATTGATATCTCTGAAGTGAAATAATCTCCGGCAGGCAATGTATCCGCAGTCTGTTTTGAGATTGTCAGGTTACATAATGGACATGAAATATCAAGTATGATCCCTACTTTATCCAACACGATATTATCTACATAATCATTTCCTGCCGAACTGATAGTCAATGTTCCGATTGTTGTCGTCTCACCATGCTGTGTCAGGTTCTGTATAGATGTCTCAAGGATGTCTATGACAGGATTTGATGCAACATCGATCAATGTTGTACCGACTGTCGAGTTAAGTGTCCTGTCAGGATTATCCCACCAGATCGTGCTGTATACTGTTATGAGTTGCGGCGCAGTCTTTGAAGGTACTGTCACAAGGAAATCCCTTGAACACACTTCACCCACACTCAGATTACCGCAATCATAATTAGTTGTATTGTAAGTCACCATACCTACCGGATCTTCAGACACGGTTATAGATACATCATACGCATTTGCAGGACCATTATTTGTCGCATTGACTGTCAACACGAATGATTCCCCTGATACCTGAGTGATACCGAATGCGACATATTCATCTGTCCTTTCCCCGACCATATCGGCCTTGCCCCAGACAGAGAAGTTTCCTGCATAGACAACATTTGTATTGTTCTCTGGAGGCGAATCACTTGCGACTATATCAACAAGATATTCTCCGCCGATTGGTGGAAGATATTCAACCCGATAAGTATCATTGAATATATTGATCATGGTTTCATTGACGATGGTCCCGTTAGGAAGCGTAATGCTTGCAATGACAGAATAGACTAAAACATCATCTGTCACAACAGCCGTTATGTTTGTATAGTTAAGGTTCGCCTCAATTGTACTGTTAGGTATTATGCTCACATTGGTTATTGCCGGTGGATTTATATCCTCAACAATTATTGTAGCCATCGCCTCACCGATATTTGGTGAATAGAACACTGTAGCATTATCTGTTATGTTACACTTGAAATCAAGAATACCTTTTGATTCCGGATACCATGTAAACCCAGCAATACCTAATTCATTTGTAGTATAGGTCCCATTATAGACATAATCAGAACCGTTCAGGTACCAGAAATCCACAGCGTAACCGACAACAGACACACCGGAATTATTATCTTTCACAAGACACTGGACATCGAAAGACCCTGGATACGCTTGCTTGGAACCGTTAAGTGGGAACCACCACATGACATCGACCAGACCATTTATATTCAATGAGATATCATCAGTACCAGTTATATAATATGGTCTTGTAGCATTTGCTATAAGTGTTTTAGGTCCTGGTATCTGTGAGATTAAAGGATATGTAGTATTCTGTCCAGTTGCAACAAAACCTGAATCGATATACCAGTCAACTGTTGCAGTATCAACATATCCGTTCTCATTTTCTATATAGGATGAAAGATTCAATGTTATTGCCTTACTCCATGAACTATCATTTGCAGGTTCAGTTATGTTAATATAATAGATACCATATACACCGATTGTTGTATTTTTAGTGATCGAATCTTCAAGCCCTGCTTTTGTTGAATTGACATATACTCCATAACCTTGAGGCGTGATATTATCTGGCGCATTATAGCTGATGTAACAATTGCCGCCTGCATCAGTCGTGCAGTTATCAATGAATCCAGTCGAATTGTAGAACCATACATCTGCATTCACAGCAGGACCGATTAATGCATCATATATATTGACAGTTATGTTTGTATCATAAGGTGCAAATGAATCATTTCGGTATATGTCTGGATTGGAAAGCACTATACTTTCTACCATCAATGTCCTGTTCACTCTGACAGTAGTATTTCCCTGCGCAACAGATGGTGTATAATACTGGGTATCATCATTTGATATCATGCAGCTGATGTTATACCAACCATATGCCTCAGAATCAGTAACCCATGTCCATACGGCAGTCCCGTTTGAGTCTGTCAGGTTTGAATCCTGGAACACATCATTCTTGTAGAAGCTCACATTGTAATCAGTAAGGTTAGCCGTAGTATTAGCATCGATCACAGTACACTCTACAGGCACATCATATCCAGCAAGATAGCTTGAAAGGTTAAGTGGTGTTATTGATGATATCATGCTCCAACCATAGACATAGATATCTGTCGTATTGGTACCGTTATCATAATACTGTCTTGTTGAATTTGTAATTATAGTATCTGGACCTTTTACATAACCCAATGGAATATTCCAGCTTATATCATATCCAGACCCAACCGACAAAGGTGTGCTATTGTACCAATAGACAGATGCATCCAATATATTATTATCACAATCATCAGTTACAGTTGTATTCAGATTAGCAGTTGTATTTAGATTTAAGATATCATCAGGCAACGGATTGACTACATTGCTGTACAATTGACCAATTATTGACAATGTAACATTTGTTGAATTGATGTTCTGGTAACATGAATCATACACTTCCAACTTCCATTTCTGAAGACCCGCATCACTATCACATACTGGATCATAATCAATCCCGCAATACCCATCAATTGATGAACATGATTCATTGAAACTGAATTGATTCCCGTCTGTTGTCACCCATATGTTCGCATCTGTATCATTCTGATACACACCATAATCCGTATCATATATCCTTGCCTCAAGGAATGCGTCTGTCACTCCAAGTCGACGGACAGTATCATTGCTTGCAGGAGTTATGACCACAGTAATGTTATCATAATCAAGAGTGTAATTATATACTGGAGTTTCACTGCTGAAACCGAAAACATTTTCAGATATTATCTTATAATAATTAACACCGGCCACAGGCGTAAGATAATCATTGCATGTAAACCGTTCATTGAATTGTACCCATTGCCCTATAGGCATGATGACAGTCTGCCAATTGACAAGATCCCATGATACATTATCAAAACTTTTCCACAGGGATACATTATTTGTTGCAAGATCAAAACTTGTCAGCCTTACATTGAATTGATGATTCTCTCCCCAACCGCCAACTTCTGGAGATACAGATAACGATTCAAGCTGCGGTGTCACTCCAAGGAAGAATCTATCATCACCTGAAGTCATGTTAGATACAAAAAATTCTTTTGACACGTCTGCGGTAACATTATACCATTTATATGGTTTATTTGTAGAATCCCAAGTACAGTTATAGTCCCCACCACTCTCATTCCAGCCGACATTACTTTGTTCAGTACATACATACTGATTTGGCATATTCAGAAGAGAATATGAGAGCGTAACATTGGAAACAGGACCACAGTCATCATATACTGATGCAAGAAGCGGTATATGATCCCCTCTTAAATATCCCTGACTGTATACATTAGTTATATTAGGCACCAGACTGGAATTTACCGACAGATCATATTCCGTAGAATTCACATCCTTATAACATACATCATTGAATGTACCACCTTTCCATTTCTGGATACCCACAGTATAATCACATTTCTGTCCTCCATCAGGGAACTGCTGCATGAAATAGTAATCCATTGAACCCTCTAAAGTTGCTGTATCTTTTCCAATATCCCATGACCCAGAATCATCTGCATCTGTAGTCACCCAGAACCTTGCAGAAGTCCCGGTTCCGACAGATATGTCATTTCTATCAGAATCAACAATATCCAATGTCAATGTAGTGCTGTCAGACCCATTCCGCCATACATACGAACCATCCCCTACCGAATACTGTACGAGAACATCATCTTTTTCAATCGTGAAATTATGTGGAGTTGTAAAACTTACATGACCGTGCGTATCACTTGCTTCAAACCGATATTCCCAAGTGCCGATTGTACAATAAGGTGCATCACTCCATGACAGTACTGCATATTCACCCTGCGGACTGTAAAGGATAGTACTGTTTTTTGGAGCTCCCCAGAAACCCGAAGCTGTATCTCTTATATAAAGGTTCAGAGTAAGATTATCCAGGTCCTCATCAGTCACATTGACTGAGAAATAGAATGTTTCACCCCACCCACCGACACTTGTAATTGCAGTTTCATCTGTCATGTTAGGTACTGTTGTCACAAATATATGATTTTGTAAAAGTACAGTCCCGTTATTATAATATAGTTCCCATGACACCATCTCTGTATCATACCATCTTGCAGCCATATCAGTGGTATTTCTTATGCACTGATAATATCCGCCTGCCATCTCATCACTGATACAGGAATAGTTAGACACCTCGTCCTCATTATAGAAAGTGATATCATTCTCTATGTTTTCAAGACCTAGAAGACAATCATCAGTGATTGTTGGAGAACTTACACTGCTCAATGTTACATTCTCACCTCTCAGGTATTCAGTACCGTAAGCTGGATTTTCAATAGTGTTTATAAGATCCCCCATTATGGTTGTAGTATAATTCTCCTGAGTGAAATTTGTCTGTGTATAACATGAATCAGTAACACCAGCTTTCCAGTACTGTGCCCCGACTTGATAATATACTGGACTGCACTCCGGATTGAAATTATAATCAGCGTAACCCGTAGAATTTGTTGACACTGAAATCCCTGCATCATAAACTATATTATCCTTAGTCGTCCAGAATGTTACTGATGAAGCACCCATTACAGGAATGCTTCCCTTATCGACATCTAAGACCAGTGCTGAGAATAATGTGGTCTGAGCGGCGGACCTATTAACAACCGAACCATCACCCAATATGTAATCAATAGACACCGTATCAGCAGTTATATTCGGACCTGATATTGAACTGGTATTGAACAGGTTCGTACCATCAAATATCTGGAACTTGTAAAGGTTATCAGTACCTATCTCAGAACAGTCAAAATTAGACAATGACAATGTACAGTTAGTACGTCCTGATGTAGGGACAGTCTCAATGAATGTACTGTTTTTCAACACCCATAATGCACCATTATCTGTACTTACATAAAGGTCACATGTGATATTATCAAATTGTGTATCAAATATCTGCGCTTCATAAGTATACACGCGACCCCATCCTTCAACCTCAGGCGACACTGTAAAGTTCTCAACGACAGGGACTGTATTATTCAGGTATAACCATTCATTGAACAGAGTTGAATTGCTGTAATGATCAGCCTTGCTGGAGTTTATCATGAAACTCCAATTGCCACCCTGATGGAACATGGTATCCCATGTAGAATTATAATACCCGTCACCCGCATCAGCTACAGGTGCAATGTCTTCAAATTCAGAAGAAGGTGACCCTGCCTGATGGGTTATGGTCACGCCAGGCACAGGAATGAGACAATCATCAAATATGCTTGCATTCAGGTTGACTACATCGCCCACAAATACGCTTGAACTGTATGCAGGATTTATTATACTGCTCTTCAACTGTCCAGTTATGTCTGTGTTAAATGTTGATGAATCAGAATCCACGTAACATGCATCCCCATTTGCACCACCCATCCAATTCTGTGCCCCTGCAAGATAATTACAGTCTGGATTAAACATATAATATAAGTATCCTGATGAATCTGTCGTGTTTGATGTCCCCGAGTCATACGCTGCCCCATCTGTTGTCACAAATATTTTACCTGTTGCAACAGGTATTGAAGAACCCACATAATCATTATAATCCGCATCAAATACCCTTACTGCCAAAGTCTCAAAATCACTGCCTTCCCTATCAATTTGTGAAACATCTCCAAGACCACCATAATAGGTAATGGTATCATCCTTTTCTATGTCAAATGTACCAGACGTCTCATTGACATAAGAATAATCATCCGACACATTGAACTTGAAATCATTTGTACCTATATCACTGCATGAAAAACCATGACCACTAAAACTGATTGTCTTTGTAGTTCCGCAATTTGTACACACTGTTGAATCAAGAAGTTCCCAGTCCCCAGTAATATTCACCCAAAGATACACATTTACATTATCCTGATCTTCATCTAGGACATCAATATCAAATGTCCAGTCTTCACCCCACCCGAAATCAGAATAACCGATTGATGTCAAAGTAGTGATGGAAGGATTGCTTACTTCAGGCACTGTAACAAGACGGAATGCGCTATTTTCACTTAATACCGCAGAAGTATTATAATATGCTTTCGATGCGGTATGATTTATGTTATAGTCCCCGGTAGACCAACCTGTTGTAGACGCAGCAGGTATTGTACAATTATAATATCCGTCAGTCTCATCATTGAGCGTGTTATCTGGTGGACATGAAAAATATGGGATTTGTGACTGCTCAACCAAGAATGTAAGATTTGCACCCGCTACAAGACCGCACTCATCTGTAACATTGGCACGAAGCATTACGTCATCCACACCACGTACTCTTGTAATCCCTTCAGGTTCTGAAAGTTCTGTGGATAAAGGTATTGTAGTTATATTGAAACCAAAATCGGATGAATTTGCCAATTTATACCAACTGCTCCCAGAGAATACGCTTGATGCTTTCCACATCTGCGGACCTATACCATATGCGCAATCAGGATTAAGGGTAACGAAGAAGTAACCAGTATTGTTTGATATGGATGCAAGTGTCTCAAAAGAGCTCCCATCTTTTGTTACATAGAACATTGTGTTTATAGGAGACGTGATCAGGACATCCCTATCATCATCGAATACGCTCACCGCAAAAGTTACATCAGGATTGCTGTTGCCCGGGAGGCTTGACCTGTTGACAATTGAATCATCTCCAGTTATCAACTCAATCCTGACATCATTCGGTTCAACAATGAATGATACATTTGGTGTTCCATAGACATCCCACGCATCATCTGCAGTCACTGTGAAATTAAATTCCCAGTCACCTATATCATTACCGCTTACAAATGTTGTAGAAAGATTTACGACCACATCACTGCCCTGGACAGTAGTAGAATTCTTCATTGTCCAGCTACCACCTGATTTCTTACGAATCCATAACCTGACAGTCATAGTGTCATCATCTGCATCAGTCACGTTTGTAGTGAAAAAGAACGTTTCACCCCAACCACCGACACCCGGACTTACAGCAGGTGCTGTCATGACGGGTATGTTCTCTATGCGGAAAGATGACACGCCGGATGAATATGTCACAGTTGTAACATTAGTTATGTAATACCCCTGTGTAGAATTCATAGTGATGTTATATTCTCGAGGATCTTTACCGAAAGTTTCAAATGTGCAATTATAATACCCTGTTGATTCATTATACACCTCAGTTGTACAGCCATATGGTGTCCCTGTATACTGAGAAGTCATTGTGAAATTGACAATAGTCTCATTCATAGTCTCCTGGGAACTGCAGTCACTTGTAACATTTGACCTGATTGTAACATTATCTACACCATAAACAAACTTAGTCCCTAGAGGCGACAATATCTGATTATCCATAGAACCATATATTGTGGAAGTATAATTCTCAGTCGTATTAATGGCAGTATAACATGAATCAGTCACACCCGCAGACCAATATTGTGGTCCCACCTCATACTTTACAGGAGCACAACCAGGATTGAAATTATAATCAGCATAACCTGTAGAATTTGTGGATATCAAAATACCATCATTATAGACCACATTATCATAAGTTGTCCAGAAAGTGACTGATGAACTGTCCATCACAGGAATGCTTCCCTTATCAACATCTAAGACACGCGCAGAAAATAAAGTAGTCTGGGCAGCCGACCTGTTTACGATAGAATCATTACCGAATATATAATCTATAGAAACTGTATCAGTCGTAAGGTTCGGTCCGGATATTGAACTTGTATTGAACTTATTTGTACCATCAAATACCTGGAACTTGTAAAGGTTATCAGTACCTATCTCAGAACAATCAAAATTAGACAATGACAATGTACAGTTAGCATAACCGGAAGTAGGGACTGTCTCGATGAATGTACTGTTCTTCAATACCCAATCCACACCATTATTTGTGCTCACATAAAGATCGCAGGTTATGTTATCCTGCTGCATATCGTAGATCTGTGCATCATAAGTATAGACACGACCCCATCCTTCAACCTCAGGCGACACTGTGAAATTTTCAGCGACAGGAGGAGTATTATCCAGATACAACCATTCCCCATACAATGTTGAATTGCTGTAATGATCAGTCTTGCTGGAGTTTATGATAAAACTCCAATTACCGCCTTGATGGAACATGGTATCCCATGTAGAATTATAATACCCGTCACCAGCATCTGCTACTGGTAAAATTGATTCCAATTCATACGACGGTGAACTTGCCTGATGAGTTATAGTTGCACCTGATACTTGCACTAAACACTCATCAAATATACTTACATTCAAGTTGACAATATCCCCCACAAGAACACTTGAACTATATACTGGATCAATGATTGAACTCTTCAGCTGTCCAACTATATCTGTATTAGATATCTGCGAATTAGAATCCTTATAGCAGGCATCATCTCTTGGTCCACCATACCATGTCTGCGCACCAACATCATAACTGCAGTCCGGATTGAATGTATAATAGATATACCCCGATACATCTGTCTGATTCTGTGTCCCAGCATCATAAGTTACACCATCTGTGGTCACAAATATCTTACCGGTCGCATTAGGTATTGTCGTACCAACGTAAGTGTTTACATCTGCATCCCGTACCCTTACCGCAAATATCTCAGCATCATTCCCTTCCCTATCAATCTGTGATGAATCACCGATCGAATAATAAGTTATTGTATCATCTTTTATGATGTTGAATGTACCTGAAGTCTCATTCGTATAAGAATAATCATCGGAGACATTGAACTTGAAATCACGTGTACCTATATCAGTACATACAAAATCATGACCTGTAAATTCTATCGTGTGAGTACTCCCACCACAATTTGTACATACAGTCGAATTCAGAAGCTCCCAATCACCGGTAAGATTCGCCCATAAGTATACATTCACATTATCATTGTCTTCATCCAGTATATCAACTTTAAATGTCCAGTCCTCACCCCATCCGAAATCAGATGAACCCATAGCACTCATAGAAGTTATTACTGAATTATCAACTTTAGGTACAGTCACCAGACGGAACGCGCTATTGTACATGTTAGTCTCAGAAGAATTATAATATGCTTTTGATGAATCAATCTTAATGTCATAATCTCCAGTAAACCACCCTGATGTTGACGCGGCCGGTATTGTACAATTATAATATCCATCTCCCTCATCAGAGACCGTATCATCTGGAGGACATGTGAAATAAGATGTCGCTAGTCTTTCTACTGTAATGACAGGACTTGCACCGGCCACAAGACCGCATTCATCAGTGATATTGACATGAAGCAATATATCATCCACATCACGAACTCTTGTAGCACCATCAACAGGTTCAGCCAACTCAGTAGATAAAGGGACCGTTGTTATATTGAAGTATTGATCAGATGTGTTCGTCAGCTTATACCAACTGTTTCCTGAGAATACACTTGATACTTTCCACATCTGAGGACCGATATCATAAGTGCAGTCCGGATCCAATGTGACATAGAACTCGCTGGTATCATTCGATACTGTTGCCAGTGTCTCAAAGTTGCTGCCGTCTTTTGTCACATAGAATCTCGTATTTGCAGGATACATGATAAGTGCATCAAGATCATCATCGAATATACGCACGGCAAACGTCACTTCAGGATTGCTGTTGCCCGGAAGGCTTGACCTGTTGACGATAGTATCATTTCCGGAAAGTATCTCAATCCGTACATCATTTGCCTCGACAGTGAATGATACATTTGATGTCCCGTAGACATCCCAGGCGTCATCTGCAGTCACAGTAAAATTGAATTCCCAGTCATCCATATCTCCACCGCTCGGGAACTTAGTCGAAAGGTTGACAGTCTGATTGATACCCTGGACAGTTGTCGAGTTCTTCATTATCCAACTGCCGCCAGATTTCTTGCGCAACCATAACTTGACAGTCATCATATCAAGATCACGGTCAGTCGCATTAGTGACAAAATAGAACGTTTCACCCCAACCGCCTACACCCGGACTTACAGCTGGTGCAGTAAGGATCGGCAATGTCTCAAGCCAGAATGACGATATGCCGTACACATATGAGAATACTCTTGAATCCGTATTATAGAATGATTTTGATGAATTCATCTCAAAATCATAGTATCCCGGTGGCATACCAGTATTGTTGAAAGTGCAATTGTAATATCCTGTAGTCTCATTCTCAACAGAACATGTGTTTGAATACCCCGTCCTGAAATATCTGAAAGTCACCTCCGTATCATTCATGACTTCAGCCGGACAGTCACTTGTAACATTTGCACGGAGTGTAATATTGTTATTGAGGAAATATTCAACGCCCGTAGGTACGTCAAGTGTATTGGTCAATGTACCGTATACAGTAAGATTGTATTCAGTAGTATTCTTTGGAGTGTAACATGAATCATTGACCTCTGCATACCAGGTCTGTTCACCTTCATAATATGAACATGAAGGCGTGAATGAATATGTCGCATTACCATCCTCAGTAGTATTTGATCCTTCAAGAACATATGATGACCCGTCAGTCGTTATGTTGAAATATACCTCCACATCAGGCGACACCGATATACCCCTAACGGTATCATTTACATAGACCTTAAGAGGCAATACACCATAAGACCTGTCAACATCCTGATCATTTCCAGAAACATAGATTATCTCGATATCATTGATACTTATATTAGGCCCGCTCATGTTAGTAGTATTTATGGAATTATAACCATCATCAAGACCGAACTTGAAATAGTTATCAGTACCGATGTCACCGCAATCAAAATCAGACACTGTCAAGTTACAGACCGCAGGACTTGCAAGTGTAGTCGAATTTCGAAGTTCCCATGTAGCACCATTATCAGTTGTGACATAAAGGTCGCAGTCAATCGTATCTGCAT
>DAOVHT010000106.1 GCA_030671745.1 Candidatus Nanohaloarchaea archaeon | reverse complement strand
GTATCCAGATTTATGTCAATTATTGTTTCCTCTAAATCTTTTTTACTGATATATTCAATAAATTTTATAGGGGTCTCATTAGCGACAATTCTATTGAATATGATTTGTTTTGCGTTTTTCATTTTAGCTCTATATATTAAGTCATTATATATTATTTCAAATACTTTGTCTTTTCTTGTCGTACGATGTCCTTCTACAGAGTCCACAAGAAATATATCATCTTGAAATGCACATATAGCACTTCCCAATGTTTTACTACCTATGTCATAGCGAATCAACAGAATACTGTCATCATTACAATATTTAATAATTGCCTCATTATTCTCTCCAGAGGGAAGATAGACACAGGCAAGTTGTGTCCTATTATCATAATCCAAAGGATTATTGCTTTCTGTTGCCCTGATAAAGTTGGCATTTGCAATATCAACATCTTTGTAATTTGCAGCATTCAAAACATCACATATTGCTTCATCATTAGTATTATTTAACAGTTTATATGCATCTTCATAATTGTGTTGCCTGAAATTTTTGAATATATTTTTGAGTAAATCGGATTTGCGTTTTTTGTTAAATTCATCCTTTTTTGTATATTTATATGTGGTGTTAAATGTATTTTTTGCTTTATTCAAGATGGTTTTTCCTACAATTTGTATTATACTATTTTCTGCTTCTGCTTCAAGAGCCTTATCTGTTGACCCTATTATTGAAATTATAGAATATTTAAGCAAGTCATCTTTGCTGTAATTTAAAAAATCGCAATTTTCACCTTCAAACGAGTAGTATTTGACATTACATTCTTTTGCACTGTCAAGTGTACTCTTTAGGTCATCATATAAATCACAATTATTATGAGGAGTCTCTCCTAATATTTCAGCTTCATAAGCCCAGTTTATGCATCTTTTCGCATTAACTTCATCCAAAGTTAAGATATCACATAAATAAAGTGCCATACTGGCTGAATACAGATATTTATCCAGCCCAATAATTCTACTCATTTTTAAAATTGTTTCTTTATCATCTAAAAAAGAGATAGAATAAATTATATATCCTGCTACCTCCTTAGAAATCTCTTCGTCCTTATATTTTTTAACAATATTGATTATTTCTTCATCTGCCAATATATTGAGAACATTCTTATTTTCAAGATCTGCATAATCTTCCTCATAGGTGAGACTTTTCCAAATCTTTTTCACTTTTAATAAGTCAACATTTTTTGGCGCAGACTCCATAGTTATACTATTCAGTAGTTATAACTTTAAATACGTATTTTGTCGAAGGAATATAAATCTGATTAACTAGACAAAAACAAATAAATGATAAATTAAAAGAAATCAATACTCATCTTCGCCGTAACCTTTAGGTGGTGTTGTGAAAAGATACCATTTAGCATCACCTTCAAGTTCATCAATTATCCTTTTGATAACTGATTTCTTTGGATTCGGTAGAAGTTTGACCCGTTCCTTTATGTCCTCAAAAGATTCAAAAGGTGCTTTCTTTCTTTCATCAAGGATTTCCCACATATGTTTCTTGCCGATGCCAGGTAAAAGCTCAAGCTGATGCTGTCTTGTGGTCAATGGACCTGACTTGTTGAAGAATTCAATGAATCTATCCTGTTTAGTATTGATGATTATCTCAAGAGCATCATCAATCTCATTCTGTGCAGTCCCCGTAAGGTCATGGAATGTAAGTTTTTTCTTTATGGATTTTACAACCTCGCGCTTTTCAGTACCAATATATACACTTTCAAGAGGTTTTATAGTGTGTCCTTCTTTAAGTTCAACCTCCAATAGATTGAAATTAGCATCACCTATGACTTGTGCAATAGGTGTAGCTCTCCTATCTGCAGAGTGCCCACTATGAAGAAAATCCAACACAATTCCATATTCATCTTTCATAATCTTCCACCGTAACTGCGACGTATTATAGTTATATTGACGTTAGGTCTATTTATAAGACTTATTCTTTTTTGGTTTCTGTTGCCACATCTTTCTTATCATCATCAGCAACTTCTACAGGTGTCTCTTCAGCCGCTACAGTCTTCTCTTTTACTTCTTTAACAACTTTCTTGACAACCTTTTTAGGTTTTACTTGTTTGATTATGTCAACAATCTTGTTAGTCTGATCCTTATCAAGCTTGATCCTCTCTTTTGCAAATATGAGATCAACATCTTCAACACAGTCAGGAAGAATATTTACAAGTGTCATAACCTGGTGCTCTTTAAGTATGTCTACTGCCTCAATAAGCGCCTTTGCAGTCTCTTCAGCAACTTTAGTCTCAAGTATAGGGACAGTCCTTAAATATTCAAGAGTTATCCTTTGTTCATGACCTAATTCCTTATCATTTTCATGTAACTGTGCTTCTTTTGCTTCAAGCATCTTTTTAGCATCAGCAAAAGTGACAGGAGTCTCAGAGATTGTCTTTAACATTTCGAATCACCACTTACAATTTTCTGATATGTTCAGGTCGTGCAATGACACTCTTATCCTTGTTACCATCTTTTATTGCAACACGATAAGCAAGTCCTCTTTTCTCGACGATACTGCCTGCTCTCCCATAGAATCTTGGGTGGGGCATACCTTTCTGTACTGATGCATCATGCTTGATCAATACCTTGTCGCCGATATTGAAAGTCCTAAGTGTCTTAGTAATTGTTCTTCGTACCGATCTTCCAATATATAATATACGCCTAGTACCGCTTCTGAATCCTCTGGATCTTCTCATATTTTTCACCTTTTATGTATTTTCATACGTAACTCTAACAAAATCATAGATTTATGTTAATTATTGACAGAATGTTTTTATAAAGTTTTGGGAAAGAATGAATTGCGCAAACAATGATTAATCATTCAATGTCAACAACGTCAAGAGCAGTTACAGTCGCGCCCACACCCAATAATTCACTCACAGAAGGTTTAGTTCGGCCGTTATCAGACGATATGAGCTCTTTTATGTAAAGCCCAGCTTCACCTTTGACCTTGATCCTGATATTTTTGGCATCAACAAACTCGCAACTGATATCGAGTACTTTCCTCTCCCGCGTAATGTCAGCTCTCCTGTGAGTGACACGTTCAGGAGTCTCCTGTTGTATAGTCTTGCCTTTAAGGACATCAATCTTTTTGATATCTGCTTCTTTTATAGGTGCATCAAGCTCAACGACAGCAATGTATGTCTTGTCAGCTTTCTTGTCCTTAAGGTCAACCACAGTTTTCTTGTCGGAGAAAGCAAGTTCAGAGACAGAGACTTTGTCTTTATTGATCTTATTGATCTCTTTCTCAAGTTTTTTAAGGTCAACTGTACGTTTGACAGGTTCCTGTATCTCAAGCACGAATTCCCGACCGCAAAGGTTAAGTGCATCGATGTCTTCACGCCCGGCACCATGGAATTTAGAATTGATGCCTTCAGTCTCCTCAAGAACAGGTGCAGCAATCAATTCTTCAACTGTCTCTTTATACTGCTTGCCTGTCCAGTCACAGGAATCACAGCCCAGACCTCGACATTTAGAGCATGGCCATTTAGTCTGCGGGATACCTCGCATAAATTTCTTGTATTTACCGTAGATGAACAATGAACCGATACTCAATTCAAAATCATCTTCCTCAAAATCATAGACGACTGTCAACTGCGGATTTGCCCGGTCAAGATCCTTCTTGATGGTGGTGGTAATGAACTGCCCCATAGACCTTGACAGTTCCATCTTGATTGATTCACAATATTCAGTACCGACATATTCCCAAAGCGTTTCTTCATTATCAATGAGTTTTCCGGAAAGCCTGGCACCGACAAGAATTGTATCAAATTCAGAATCTTTGATGTTCTCGATAACCCTTTCGCCTTTTTCAGGAACCTTAAGAAAGATGTCATCACAGACCTTGCAGGTTGGAACCTTAGTCTTTTTGACCTTATAGCTCCTGAACTTGAAATCTTGCAGATTGACAGCATCGACTTTGACCTCATCACCTGTCT
>DAOVHT010000141.1 GCA_030671745.1 Candidatus Nanohaloarchaea archaeon | reverse complement strand
TTAATATTATACTATGTCAAATAAAAAAGACTACATCTATGTCAAGGGTGCAAGAGAGCATAACCTGAAAGATATAGACGTCAAGATACCGCGAGACAGCCTCACAGTAATCACCGGTCTTTCAGGCTCAGGCAAGTCCTCACTGGCATTTGACACCATCTACGCCGAAGGCCAGAGACGGTACGTCGAATCCCTATCAGCATACGCCCGGCAATTTCTGGGGCTCATGAACAAACCGGACATAGACTCAATTGACGGCCTGTCACCCGCAATATCGATTGAGCAGAAGACAACAAGCAAGAATCCGAGATCGACCGTAGGCACAGTGACAGAGATCTATGATTACCTAAGACTGCTTTATGCGCGAGTGGGACACCCACACTGCCCGGTCTGCGGTGACCGGATAAAAGCACAGACAATCGACGAGATAGTCGCCAAAGTAATGAGACACAAGACCGGAACAAAACTGCAGATACTATCACCCATAATAAGGCAAAGAAAAGGCGAGTACAACAGACTAGTTGACGAATACCGAAAGAAAGGTTTCACAAAGATACGGATTGACGGCAAAGTGCAAGGGACAGACGAAGACTTCAGCCTTGACAAGCAGATAAAACACAACCTAGAACTCATAGTTGACAGGGTGGTCATGGACACAAAAATAAAATCCAGACTGACAGAGGCAATAGAAGTCGCACTCAAAGAAGCAGACGGTCTATTGATAATTGATGCAGATGGAAAAGAGACACTTTACAGCCAAAAATTCGCATGCCCAAAATGCGACATAAACCTGCCCGAATTCACGCCACGGATGTTCTCATTCAACAGCCCTTTCGGTGCATGCCCGGTCTGCCAAGGTCTGGGTACAAAACTGGAGATTGACCCTGAACTCGTAATCCCGGACAGGACAAAGACCATAAGGAACGGCGCAATCGCGCCATGGGGTCACCAGTTCAGAAGTTTCTACATGACACGCCTTGAATCAGTCGCGGATCATTACGGTTTTGACATGGACACACCTATAGAGAACCTCAAAGACGAACACATAGACATCATCCTTTACGGTTCAAGAGGCGAGAAGATACGGACTGTCTACGAACACAAGCATTCAGAAGGCCACTGGGAGACAAAGACCGATTTTGAAGGTGTGGTCAACAACCTGAAACGACTGTATTCCCAGACAACATCCGAGCACAGGAAAAAAGATATACATAAATACATGCGCGAAGATTTCTGCACTGATTGCGACGGCAAAAGATTGAAGAAAGAGGTCCTAGCAGTGACTGTAGACAACAGATCCATAATTGACATAACTGACATGTCAATAGAGCAATGCCTTGACTTTTTCAACAGTATAACTCTCACTAAAACAGAAGCCATGATAGCCAAACTCATACTTAAGGAAGTAAAGGATAGGTTACAGTTCCTCTGCAATGTCGGCCTTGACTACCTTACACTTTCAAGAGCGAGCGGAACCTTGTCAGGCGGTGAATCACAGAGGATACGTCTTGCGACACAGATAGGTTCAAACCTAGTAGGTGTCATGTACATCCTTGACGAACCCAGCATAGGTCTCCACCAGAGAGACAACATAAGGCTTATCGATACACTGAAAAGATTGAGGGATCTGGGCAACACACTGATTGTGGTCGAGCACGACCAGGAAATGATGGAATCCGCAGACCACATAATTGACATGGGTCCTGGCGCAGGCATCCATGGCGGAAAAATAGTTTCTGAAGGCTCATACAGGCACATCATAAACGATAAGCATTCAAACACAGGCCAGTACCTATCAGGTAAAAAAAACATAGAGATACCAAAACAAAGAAGACCCAAGAACGAAAGATCACTGAAGATAATCGGTGCAAGAGAGAACAATCTGAAAGATATTGATGTATCCATACCACTAAACATCCTGACCTGCGTGACAGGTGTCTCCGGTTCAGGGAAATCAACCCTTATAAATTCAATACTTTACAATCAACTGATGCGCCATGTCTACAATTCAACGACACATCCCGGAAAGCACAAGACGATTGATGGGCTGGAAAACATAGACAAGATAATAGCGATTGACCAGTCCCCGATAGGCAGGACACCAAGATCAAACCCCGCAACCTACACGAAACTGTTCGGTGACATACGGGACATATTTGCCATGACAAAAGACGCAAAGGCAAGAGGCTATAAGCCGGGCAGGTTCAGTTTCAATGTTGCAGCAGGCAGGTGCAGTGCCTGTGACGGTGACGGTGTAATAAAGATAGAGATGCATTTCCTGCCCGACATCTATGTACCTTGCGAGGTCTGTAATGGAAAGAGATATTCAGGCGAGACACTTGAGATTAAATACAAAGACAAGACAATCGCTGACGTCCTTGACATGACAGTTGAGGAGGCATTAGAATTCTTTGACAAGATACCGAGAATCAAAAAGAAGCTCGAGACATTGAACGATGTCGGCTTGGGCTACATTAAACTGGGCCAGTCATCAACCACTCTGTCAGGTGGCGAGGCGCAACGGATAAAATTATCATCAGAACTTTCAAAGCGAGGCACCGGAAAGACAGTCTACATCCTCGATGAACCCACGACCGGACTTCATTTTGATGACATTAAGAAACTTCTGAATGTATTGAACAGATTAGTGGAACAAAAAAACACAGTGATAGTGATTGAGCACAATCTGGATGTCATAAAGACCGCCGACCACATAATCGATCTGGGTCCTGAAGGCGGTGACAAAGGTGGAGAGATCATTGCCGAAGGCACACCCGAACAAGTATCAAAAGTAAAAGGTTCTTATACCGGACAGTTTTTGAAGAAAGTTTTGAAAAATTAATTATTTCTTAACCATATCATACATAGTTTTGCCATCAAAATAAACCGGCTCAACTTTTAGACCTATATCTTTCAAACGAGTGATCATTTTTTTAGTTTTTGTAATATATTGAGATTCATAATCATTATTTATTTCAGCTTTGAGCATAAGTCCACTATTTTGAATATGTGA
>DAOVHT010000152.1 GCA_030671745.1 Candidatus Nanohaloarchaea archaeon | reverse complement strand
AGTCCGATTGTGCTTGAAAAACGGCTTCTGTCTAGGGAGTGGTCGCCTGGGAAGATAACTGAGAATGTTGAGGCGGAAATCCTTGATGTGATCTTGCAGGAAGCTGTTGAAGTCAATGGCAATGTTGTGGAGATCGATACTACCGCACTTGATGCTAAGGCCGTGGCCGGTGTCATATCTGATATGGTCAAGAATAAGGATTACGGTGATTACAGACCTGGAAAAGTGTCGTGGGCTACCTTTTTTGATATGCTTTCTTTATGATTTTTTGACTGTGCGATAGTTTTAGATATATTTATAAAAGTATGAGTTGTAGTAATCTAGTGAATTGTTTTTTCTATACGTGACTATTATGTCAAAGATTATACGGCTTTTATTGATATTATCGGTACCATTTGTCCTATTTTTTATTGTGGGACGTTTATTCGGGGGCGTGACTGGTGCACTTTTTGGTCTTGTATTCTTTGGTATTTTTAGCATTATGTCTTATCTGTATTCAGGAGATGTCATTCTTCGTATGTATAGCGCAAAACTCTTGTCTCGCGATAAATATTCCAGTATATATAAGACTGTTCAAGAACTTTCTGAAACTGTAGAATGTCCGGTCCCGAATCTGTATATCGTTGAAGCTGATACACCGTCTGCATTTGTCTGCGGTATGAGGAAACCTTTTTCGATCGTGGTCACGACTGGTCTTGTCCAGGTCTGTGATGAGCGTGAGGTGGAAGCTGTTGTGGCTCGTGAATTTGCGCAGGTATCAGGGGGTCATGTGTTGGTCAGTACACTTTCTGCTATCTTTTCTTTAGTTATCCTTTATCCTTTTGAGTTGCTTTTGAGGTATGGTGCGGTGCAGAATAAGAGTTTAGGTGCTGTTTTGAGGGTACCTGCAATATTGGTTGCGCCATTGTCTGCCTTGTTCGTTCGTATTTCCAATCGTTCATCTTTTTTTATGGATATTGATGCTGATGGTGCAAGGCTGTCTAAGAAGCCGGCATGTCTCGTGTCCGCTCTTAAAAAGATAGCTCATGAGGTCAAATATCGGCCGCTTAAGTCCGGTAGTCATGCTACATCTGCACTTTTTATCTCAAATCCTTTTAATGGGTCTTTGATATCAAGATTGTTTTTAGTGCATCCTTTGACTTCTGAGAGGATTGCTCGGTTGGAGAAGCTTGTGGTATGAATACTTTTAAAAAGATTTTGTGTAAAGTTATATGATACTTATTATATTGAAATGTGATTCTTATGGCAAAACCAAGAAATGAAATCGCCGTCAAAAGGCTTTTTACAAATGTGTACATCTGCATGCGATGCAATGCAAAGGTCCGGTCCGGTAAAAGGGATGGGATTAAATGCAGAAAATGCAATTCCAAGAACATGCGTCTTAAGAACAAAGATGTCAAAGGATAGATGATGCTATCCTCTTATATATTTTTTCTTATAATTTTTTTATATGCTCTGGTGGCTCAGGGGTAGAGCGTTGCCTTGGTATGACTGTAAGGATATGTTATTTGTGTCATAAGTGTTTATTATTCTTGCAGTCAACAAATAGGCAGAGGCCGCGCGTTCGATTCGCGTCCAGGGCTTTCTAATCTTTGTTCAAAGCTTATTTTTATTTTGTTATGTGATTCTTTAGAATAATTTGCTCTTTCTTTTTGTCCTTATTGTGTGTAACAATAATTAGAGTTACCCACAGGGGTGGTCAATTAATTATATACTGTGGGGTTGGATAATGTGTATATTATAGGTTGAATTGAATTTTCATTAATATTGGTTTGTTATGTGAATAATATTTTGTAAAAATATTTGAAATAAGGTGGATCTTGTATGGGGTGTGTGAATTGATTAAAAATGAAGAAATTCAGAATAAGATTTATACCTTTCGAGGTGTTCCGGTAATGTTGGATAATGATTTAGCACAGTTTTATGGAACTGAGACGAAGCTATTAAATAGGGCTGTAAAACGAAACAGTGAAAGATTTCCCGAGGAGTTTATGTTCCAGCTAACTGAATTTGAATTTGAGAATATAAGGTCTCAATTAGTAACTTTAAATAATTGTAAAAATTTGAGGTTCCAAAATGGCACTTCAAGTGCCCATGGGGGTAGGCGATATTATCCTTATGCATTCACTGAACAAGGAGTGGCTATGCTCTCAGCAGTTCTTAGGAGTGAAACTGCAATTAAAATGAGTATTTATATAATTAAAGCCTTCGTTGCGATGCGTCGTTTAATTGCATCTGATGCACTGATTTTTCAAAGACTTGATACGCTTGAAATAAAGCAACTTGAAACTACTCAAAAAATAGATAATGTGCTGAATGCTATGGCGGACAAAGAGATTCAGCCTAAACAGGGCATTTTTTTTGAAGGTCAGATTTTTGAGGCTTACAAATTTGTAGCAGATCTTATTAGAACAGCTCAAGAATTAATTATAATCATTGATAATTATATTGATGATACTGTTTTGATCCATCTCATAAAAAGAAATAAAGGTGTAAAAGTTACGATTCTCACAAAAACAATATCAAAACAACTGGCATTGGATATAAAGAAATTCAATTCACAGTATCCGGCCATCGAGATAAAAAAGTTCAAGAACTCTCATGACCGGTTTATAATCATCGACAATACCAAAGTCTATCATTTCGGCGCTTCCCTGAAAGACCTGGGAAAGAAATGGTTTGCGTTCTCGAAGATGGATATCGGGGCGGTTGAGATGCTCACGAGATTAAAGGAGATGAAGGTCGATGGGTGAGTGGAATGAAAAACATCTTT
>DAOVHT010000064.1 GCA_030671745.1 Candidatus Nanohaloarchaea archaeon | reverse complement strand
TCCTTTTTTCTTGATTTATTTTAAAACTATATATCCTACTTTAACGAATTATAAATAACGTATAAAAATTAATTTTTAGGATTAAATTAATTTGAGGTAGGGATTGAGTTATTATGGCGTCAAAGTTTGTTAGAAGAAAGGCACAGGTACAGATAATATCTATGATATTGCTTACAGGAATTAGTATTGCTGCAGTTTCGGGTGCACTTTGGTGGGGGCTTCCAATGCTTGATAAGAGTAAGACCAATTCAGAAGTAACTCAAGCATTTTCACTTATGCAAGACATAAAGTCATCAATCGGTGAAGTATCTGCATCAGGAGGGTCACGTGTAATCAATCTTAATCTTGCAGGTGAAATGAAAATTGAAGGCGGTACTTTAGAAAAAATGCCAGATGGTACAATTAAAGCGAATTTACCCTCGGATAGAGTTAATTCCATAACTTATACAATTATGACAAAAGGAGTTACTTCTGCCATAGGGCAATGGGTCTCACTTGATGGTTTCAGTCCTATATCACAGACGTTGTATACTGGAAATAATACTGACGCAGTGACATTACCTGACTATGATTGTGATTTTTCAAATTTATGTGCAGGGGGCGTTGAATCAGTTGATATTAATTGTGGTGGGGGTGTTATTGATTTAGATGATGCTGTTTCAGGAACTTATTTAGGTACAGAGGGTTACAAAGTAGAATATATTGATTGTGATAATGATTTTGTTACAATATCTGGACCCGAGAAAGTAATAACGGGTTTTTCAGGTGTAAATGATGCAGGAGTTATAGTTGTCAAGACAATTCCTTATGGTGTGGAATATAAAACAATTTTCAAGTTAGTCTATCGAGAATTGGATGATATCAATGATGAAAATGGAAATGGTTATCTGACGTTGATTACAAAGAAGGGAAGTAATTTAATCGGGTCAATGGGTTCATCTTCAAAAGTTTCATTGACAATATCTGCTCTTGATGATTTTATTTCGGAAACTGCTGAGAAGACTGGAGGTCCTCTTACCGTGACGCCTGTTACAGTATCGTTTGGTAGTTAGTGTGGATATGATGCAATATTTTTCAAGAAAACGTAAAGGACAGAACTTAGTTCTTGAAGAGATATTGTTTATTGCTCTTTCAATTGTGGTGATTGTAGGAGTATCTTCAACTTTCAATTCAATAAATGGTCGTGTTTCGGATGATATTGAAGATCAGAGTGCTATGCAGATTTCCAATTTCATAATATCTGCGATAGATAAACTTGTATTTTCAAATGCAACTTCCGGATTTGTTGTTATTGAAATTCCAAGGACTATAAGCCAGGAAATATATGTGATATCAGGATTTAATCCGGCTAGGAAACAATTTATGATAAAGATGGGAGACAGTAGAAAAATAGTAGATGTTCCTGTCAATGTAAATGGTATTGTATCAAGTTCAGGTAAGGTTTTGAAAGTGGAGTATGATGGGGATTCTGTGTTTTTGAGAGGTGGAGAGCATTAAGCGGTTTAATCTTAGAAATGTTACAAAAAAGTTTGCAAAGAGGTATCAAGCATCTATTATTCGTAGGGATGAAAATAATACTTTTATCAAGAATACTGAACAGATATTGGCTCGTGTTGGGAAACGTGAGGGGGTGGCTATACCTAATATTTCTAAGGGAGGAAGTAATTCATCACCAATTGTCATAATCGAAGAGAATGTTGCACCTATACAACCTTTTAGATCCTTTTCAGGTTCGTCTAATACTACATCATCTCCAGTTCAAACTTCAGTTTATCCTGTACCTAAAGAGACCTATGTTGGTAATGGTGTCTCTTCTGGAATAAATAATGTTCAAAATGATGAGATAGCAGTCATGCAATCTGCTATATCTGATATTGATAAGAAATTAGAGAGTACATCTGTTGTGGGGGGAGAACAAGTATCTATCAATTCTCATAAAAATGTGAAAAATACACTTAAAGAAGACATTAAAGGGGTTGATCTGGATAATTTAGAAGTTAAGACTATGCGAGTTCGTAAAGATTTATCTACATCTGATTTTTTAAAGACAAACATAAAGTATCCATTAGTCCCTTCAGCACCTAAAAAAGGTGAGAAAGTTTATGCTTGGGCAAATATAATATGGGATACTAAAAAAAATAGTATGGTTTATAATGTTGTGGAACCTGTTCTGTCGCCGCAGGATAAAGGGCAGATTGATAAAATCAAGAAAGTGATTGAAGAAGAGATTGATGTGGATTTTAAGTCCTTCAGTAAGGATTCATCGACGTCTTATATTGAATCTATGATGGAAAAGATAATTATACGTTTTAATTTTGTAGTTGATAAAAATAAATTAGAGATCTATAAATACTATATAATCCGTGATTTTGTTGGGTTGGGGGCTTTACAGCCTATACTCAATGATTCTCAAATTGAGGATATAAGCTGTGATGGTGTTGGCATTCCTATGTATGTTTATCATAGGGATCCAAAATTGGGGTCATTGCAAACAAATATTATTTTGAAGACACATGAAGACTTAGATACTCTTGTTATGAGGATTGCACAGAAATGTGGACGATCAATATCTATGGCTGAACCACTTCTTCAAGGATCTTTACCTGATGGTTCAAGGGTTCAGGCAACTCTCGCTACAGACATTGCATCTAAAGGGTCAAATATAACTATAAGGCGTTTCCTTAATGAACCATTGACACCGGTACATCTTCTTAATTTTGGTACAATGGACTCAAGAACACTTGCATATCTTTGGTTGGCTATTGAACATGGAAAATCAATGTTGATTGTTGGTGCAACTGCATCAGGAAAAACTTCTTTATTGAATGCTATTTCTATGTTCATAAAACCATCTGCTAAAGTTGTATCTATCGAAGATACCCCTGAAATTAAATTGTCTCATGAACATTGGGTGCCTGAGGTTTCGCGAGCAGGTTTTGGTGAAATTGATGCTAGTGGTAATCGTCGTGGTGAAGTCAGTATGTTTGATCTTCTTAAAGGATCACTTAGGCAGAGACCTGATTATATAATCGTCGGTGAAATCCGTGGGGTTGAAGCTTCAGTATTTTTTCAGCAGATTGCAACAGGTCATCCTGGCATTTCAACGTTCCATGCGGATTCTCTTGAAAAAGTTGTGGATAGGCTTACTACAAGACCTATAGATCTGTCTAAATCTCTCCTTGAAACATTGGATCTTTTGGTCTTTGCAAAAAGATTAAAATTACAGAATGGTTATGTCAGGAGAGTGACGCAAGTTCAGGAGATAATAGGTTATGATTCTGAAAAGGACAATATCGTCGCAAATAAAGTATTTGAATTAAATACTTTTGATGATAAATGCGCAGTTGTTTCTGATAGTAATATCATTGGTAAGATCTCTAATGAGAGTGGAATCAGCATAAATATATTGAAAGATCAGCTTCGTGAAAGGATGAAAATATTAGAGTGGATGTCTGATAGATATATAATTAATTATTTACGTGTCAATGAGGTCATTAATGCTTATTATAATGACAGCAATACTCTGATGGATCTTATAGGTGAGGATTATGGCGTTGACACAGATTAATGCTGTTGAAAAAGGACAAGAGCTTGGCGGTTTTAATTATGTTAAGTTTGCGTCAGATATATTTCGCCCTTATGTGCAGCCATATATGGTTCATTTTAGTGAACTTAAAGTCGCAATGAAAAAAGGCGACATAAATATGGCACTTGATGAATATATTTCGGTTGCAGTTCTTACTTCAATTGCTGTATTTTTTTTTATGACATTGTCTTTGTCAGTAATAATCCTTATAATGACCCGTAGTGTCTTCATGTCTCTTTTTTTATCTATTTTTGGTGCAATATTTTTTTCAGCTCTTATTTTTGGTTTTTTTTATGTGTATCCAGGGATACGTAGGGATGAAAGAAAAAAAAAGATAGATGGATTAGTACCTTATGCTACACTATATCTTACTACAATCTCTGGCGGGGGGACACCACCTATTGCTATGTTTCGTGCACTTGCAAAATTTAATGAGTATGGTGAGATCTCTAAAGAAGCAAATAAAATTGTAGAAGAAGTGGATGTGTTGGGTATCGATATGCTTCATGCTTTGAAAAATGCAGCAGAAAGAACACCATCTCAACAGTTGATGGACCTTTTATGGGGGATGCGGACTGTTGAAATGTCCGGCGGTGATCTTCGTCTTTATCTTAGGGAGAAAGCAAAGACTGCGATTTCACAATACCAGATGATTCTTAAAGTGTTACAGCATAAACTTTCAATGATTGTTGAAATATATCTTACTGTTGTAATGATCGGGTCGATAATGTTTATGGTGTTAACAGCTATAATGGGTTCTATGGCAGGGTCAGATATGGCTGGTTTCATTGTCGGGTCACAGATGGCTGTTGTGTTTTTGATTATTCCTATAGTATCTGCAGGTGTCATATTATTGATAAAAGGTATAACTCCGGAGACGAATTAGATGGCTTTTGATATAAATACACTTTTTGGACATGAAAATGAGAAATTGATTAAACATGGATCTCTCATTACGGGTGTTATTTTTATTATATTTGGGTTATTTTTAGCATTCAATTCAATGTTTCAGTCATTAGGGATAATTATATTGTTTATCGGAGCTATTGTTTCTGTAGTTCCTTCAGCACTTTATTCGTATATTAATTTTTCTAAATACAGTCGGATGGAAGATCAGTTTCCTCGTTTTTTGAGAGATTTTGCAGAGGCAAAAAAAAGTGGTATGACTTTTCAGGATGCTTTGCGAAGTCGTATGAATACTGATTATGGCGAACTTAATTCTGAAATTGCAAAATCTGTGCATCAACTTTCATGGGGTATGCCTTTTGTGCAAGTTATGGCATCTATGGCTAAAAGACTTAAGTATAGTACTGTTATGAAAAGGTCATTTACTATTATTCTTGAGGCATTTAATGCGGGAGGAGATGTTACGGAGGTTATGGATGATCTCTCTACAGATATAAAAACTATAAAAGAACTTCATGATGAGAGAAAAGCAGACATGTCTCAGCAAGTTGTTATGATGTATTTCATATCTTTTCTTTTCCTTGTTATTGCTCTTATGATGTATAACATTATGATGCCTCTTGTATCTTCAGGTCTTATGGATGTTAGTCTTTTTGGTGCTTCTGATAATTCTGTAAGTGAGTCAGATATAGAGTATTGTTCGATGGTGCCATTTGTTTGTTCTATATGTGTTCCATTTGGGTTTGGTGAAGGACAATTGTGTTATTTTGAAGCGTTATTTTTCTTGATGGCACTTATTCAAGCATTAACGAGTGGGCTTATGTGTGGTGAAATTAGTGAAAGTTCTGCAGCTGCAGGGGTTAAACACGCATTATTTTTATCTGTTGTGGCATTTATTGTGTTTATTGTATTTGGGTAAATTGTATGCTTTATAAAAAAGTTAATATATTATTGGATTGTAAACGTAAAGGTCAATTGAATATTGATTATTTGTTCGCGTTTTTAGTTCTTGCATTATCGGTAATTTATGCCGCAAATATTGCTATGGGTTCAATTAGTCCTTTTTATAATACTTTAAATAGTAATAATTTGCATGCGGAAGCATGGATTTTTTCTGATGAGTTTTTAAGGAATGTTGAAATGGAAGATAATGTACTTAATGAATCATTGATCTATGCTTATGCAGATAATAAAACGAAGCTTCGTGATTCATTTGTGGAGAAATTTAGGTATCGTCAGAAAATAGTTATTGAGCAGTATCCGATTATATTTACTGGTGATGTTTCAGGGTATGATCATTTGGGTAGTGTGAAATTCAATAAGGATTATGGTATCTCTACGATTGTAAATGTTAGAGTATGGAATAGTAGTAGTCTGTCTGGTTATGATCGTGTTGATGTGGATGCGGATGAAAATTATATTAGTCGGAAGAAAAATAATATAATTCTTATTTCAGGTGTGAATTATACAATATCTAAAATTGATAATGATGGTGATTTTGTGGCCTTTGAGAGAACAGTATTATCTTATGGGTGGGGTAGTGTTAATAGAGATATGGTGTCTGTAAATAGATATTCAACAATTGATGGTTTTATGGCTAAGATAAATATTTTGTATTTT
>DAOVHT010000071.1 GCA_030671745.1 Candidatus Nanohaloarchaea archaeon | reverse complement strand
ATAGATTGTCTCGATGAACTCCAGCATCAATATTAACCCTGCCGACCACACCATAATCAAGATAAGATAAGGGTTACTTTTCCGACTTGACTCAATGATCCTGTCCAGATAGAAGAGCAGTATAGTCTGAACAATTGTAGCGGTTGCAAATATAATCCCATAAGTACCCAGATCAAAATATCTTATGATCAACGGCTGGTTCATAAGCTCGGAAAATATCCCAATCCCTAAACCCCATAACCCCGAAAACAGCAACAACCACCGAAAATAACCATCACCCTTGAACAATTTTAAGGATTCCGAGATCTGTATCTTATACTTATTGAATATATTTGACTCAATACCCAAATCTCGTTTCCCAACCAAAGATTCATCCAAAAATAAACAAGATACAAATAACAGCAAAGACAGAAATGCAGACAGGTAAAACGGATAATTGATATTTATCTCAAACAATAACGGAATAGAATAATTAGTGATTATCCCCACGCCAACAAACAGAAAATGCGTTTTAGACAGATATTTAGTGAACAATTTTTCCTTGCCCAGACCTTTCAGGGATTCATAAAGTATAGAGTTAGCCGTTCCCGACCAGAACGAATACCCTATACCCAAAAATATTATAGCAACCAAAAATGCCAAATATGAAGAGCTTATCGCAAATATGAACGAACTTATCCCAAACATTACTGAAAACAGTATAAGGCTTAATTTACGTCCGCGCATGTCAGCAAATGCACCGGTCGGTATCTCAAACAGCAACACTACAAGAGACAGTGTCAACAGTAATGTACTTATCTGAAAAAATGTAAGATTATTAGCCTGAAAGAACAATACCTGAACCACATTCCAGCAGATTGCAAAAGCATAAAGGGTAAATATCGAATATATCAGATATATGTTCCTCTGATAATTTGTCTTTAAGTTCATAATACGATTATTGTATCCGCACATATTTATCTATCACGATTCCGGACCAATATCAAAAATCAGAATCCAACAAGATAATTTCACAAGAATACGGATAGTTTCACTAAAAGATATATATAGTTACAACTAAATGAAACTAAACAACTAAAGATAAAATAAGTGACAGAGATGCCAAAAAAAATACCAGAACAAAAAAATAAAGACATAATATTGAGCCTGGATAATGTCTGGAAAATATATAGGATGGGCGATGTAGAAGTCCCTGCCCTCAAAGGCATTAGCATGAATATTAAAAAGGGAGATTTTGTTGCGATAACCGGTGCATCAGGAAGTGGAAAATCTACAATGATGAATCTGATGGGCTGCTTAGATGTACCATCGAAAGGACAGATATACTTGAAATCAAAAAACATAAGCAACATGAAAGAATCAGACCTCGCAACATTTCGAGGAAAGACAATCGGTTTCATTTTCCAGCAATATAATCTGATACCATCCATATCCGCATTTGAGAATGTAAAGCTCCCTTTAGAATTCATGGAATATGATGATCAGACTGCCATAGACCGCGCAAAATATCTTTTAGACCTTGTAGGACTCAAAGAGCGTATGCACCACACACCCGCACAACTTTCCGGAGGACAGCAGCAAAGAGTATCCATCGCACGAAGTCTTGCAAGTGACCCTGAAATAATTCTTGCTGACGAACCCTCAGGAGCTCTTGACAGCATCACAGGTAAAAAAATAATGGATATCCTTTACAGATTATGGAAAGACGAAGGAAAAACCATAATAATAATCACGCACGAACTCAGCTTAACAAGATATGCACAGACTATTGCTGAATTGAAAGATGGTCAGATCATAAATATCCGTCAAAATAAAAAGGTGAACAAAAAATGAAAACAAAAATATTGATAAGTTTAATGCTACTGGCATTGATGATATCTTTACCGATGTCATATGCAACCCAGAACGAATATTCTGCAATCTCTATTGATCTCATAAATCAGGACCCGGACCCTGCACAAGCCGGAGATATCGTTGATATACGTCTGGGAATCGAAAACATAGGAGGTGATGCAGTAAATAATCTTATGGTAGAGCTTATCCCAGAATACCCATTCACATTAGTTCAAAAAGATACGGCACTTCAAAATATAGGCACAATAAATTCATATCAGGGATATTATGATAGCGACCTACAGATAATAAAATATATCTTAATGATTGACAGAAATACACCAAAAGGCGATTATGAACTGACAGTAAAATATTACGAAGATGGTTCAGACTCAGTTATGTTCAAAAGTATATCCATTGAAATAAATAATGCCCAGAACGCTGAAATAATCCATATCGACAAGACATCACTCGTTCCAGGAAAACAGGACAGCCTTAAATTTACAATAAATAATTTAGGAAACTCTCCTTTAAGTGATTTAAGATTCAGCTGGGAAAATGACGACAAGATAATCCTGCCTGTCGGAAGCGACAATAGTAGATATATAAAATACATAGAGATCGGAGATAGTGCTGAACTTGAATATGAGGTAATTGCAGACACTAATGCAGTAGCAGGCCTATACCAACTGAATCTTCATCTGACCTATGACTCGCAGACATCAGACCAAGACGATACAATATCGACCATAGCAGGAATATATGTTGGAGGAGAAACCGACTTTGACGTAACATTCTCAGAGAATACAAATGGTCAACTATCTTTCAGCATTGCAAATATAGGAAACAATCCAGCAAATTCAATAGCCCTCATGATTCCCGAACAGAACTCTTGGACCGTAAGTGGTTCAAATTCGTTCATGATTGGAAACCTAAATAAAGGAGATTACACTATTGCAAGCTTCAACCTACAAAAATCAACAACAAGCACAGATACACCAATACCCGGAACTATGAGAAACAAAGATAGAACAATCACTTTTAACACAACAAAAATCCCACAGACCACAATGAATACCACTACAGATATCTTATACATGAATATAGCTTACACAGATACTATGGGCGAACGGAATATAATCCAGAAAAGTATCAAGATAAAAGACACAAATCTAGTATCTACAGATATGAAGATAGGTATACTAGGAAGTAAACTGAATACAGAAAGCAACCCACTATCACAATATGGAACTTATATCATAGCCATTGGTCTGTTGATTATATTGATTGTAATCAATCAAAGATACAAAAAACAAAAATTGCAGAACCCCAACCTTAAATTCAAAGATTACATAAAAAAAGACAAAAAATAGATTGGCTGTGACTCGAGATGAAATTAAGCAAATGCTTCAAGCATGCATCCAATATGGTAGTTCACAGCAGATTAAGAAGCTGGCTGACCATAGTAGGCATAGTCATAGGAGTTGCTGCAGTAATTGCCATAATGTCACTTGGTACAGGCATGCAAGAATCCATAAGTTCACAGTTAGGTGACCTTGGAGGAGACATAGTGACCATAACTCCCGGATTTTCAAGTGGAACAAAAATGATAGGGATGCGTGGTGGCACAGGAAGCAAAAGTTACACAAGCACAGCACAGGCAGTAGAAGAAGAGACAACATTAGACCGTACAGATGTCCAGACATTAAAGACAATACCTGAGATTGAACTTATTGACACAAACATAAAAGGAACTGTAGAAGTATCATACCTCGGTAAAAGTGGTAGCGTCTCTTTGACCGGTGTGGACCCGAAAGTATGGTCTAAGATTACGACAAGCAAAATAAAAGAAGGACGTATGCTTGATGCTTCAGATCAGAATGTAGTCATCATAGGGGGACTGCTTGCATCAACATACTTCGATAGGCCTCTTGGAATAAATAAGATGATCACCATAGAAGAAAACTCATTCCGTATTGTAGGTATCCTTGATGATTCAAGCACCAATATCTACATGCCGATTACAATGGCATACCAGATCATAGATGATATAGATACAGACACCTACGATTCCATAGTCCTAAAGATTGAAGATGAGGATCTATTAGATGAAACGATAACCAAGATTGAGACTAGACTTATGATTTCAAGACATGTAACTTCAAATACTAAAGATTTCACAATCAGTTCAAACAAACAGATACAAGATACTAGAGATGAGACTATGAGCTCAATAAACCTGTTTCTGATTGCAATAGCCGCAGTCTCATTGCTTGTAGGCGCAATAGGGATTGCAAACACGATGTTTACCTCAGTTCTTGAAAAGACCAAAGAGATCGGGATCATGAAAGCAATCGGTGCAAAAAATAAAGACATCTTACGCATATTCATAATCAACGCTGGACTGATCGGGCTAATCGGAGGTATCTTGGGAGTAATGTTAGGTATACTTCTTTCAGGATCAATGTCATCAATGATAAGCGGCACAGTATTTACACGAGGTGGAACCATAGTATCTATAGAATCAATAATCTTGGCTCTTACCGTATCGATAAGTTCAGGAATAGTTGCAGGCTTGATACCCGCATACCAAGCATCAAGACTTCATCCGGTTGATGCACTGAAATATGAATAGACAAAAAGAATCCAATAACATATAAATACCGACCAGAACCATTTAATCTATGTGTGTCCTATGATATCAAAAACAAAAAACAAGATTATAGTCGTGACCGGAATCCCGGGCTCAGGAAAAACAACAATCTTAACTCGTGCCATGAAACTCCTCAAATCCAAAAACATAGACTACGAACACCTAAGTTTCGGAACCGAGATGTTTGAGATTGCAAAAAAGGACGGAATAGTCAAGACTCGCGACCAATTACGGAAAATAGACACAGAGACACAGAAAAAGATACAGGTGAAAGCATCCAAACAGATAGTCAAGATGTCAAAAAAGACCAACATAGTATTTGACACACACGCAACAATCAAGACACCCAAAGGATACCTGATAGGGTTCCCTGAATGGGTCGTAAAAGAGATAAGACCAGACATCCTTGTCATCATGGAAGCCACAGCAAAAGAGATTCACCACCGAAGACAGGCAGACAAGTCAAGAACAAGAGACCACGAGACTGAAGAGGCAATTGAAGAACACCAGATGATGAACCGATCAGCAACAATTGTTTCAGGGACCATGAGCGGTTCAACAATAAGGATAATCCAGAACAGGCACAATAAAGTAAATGATGCAGTAAATGAACTTGTAGAAGTCATGAAATAAAGATATAAAATTTAAAAAACTAGATAAGATTATCATGAAACAAAATACAAAAAAAACATTAATCTCACTGATAATCAAAGATACAGCCAACATAAAACGAATAATCTCTGCAGCAATAATTATAATTGCAATCCTACTCACAGACATGTCAGAGATGACACAAAACCAAACAAGATTGATTCTTATAATCTTAATTTTAGCATCATACAATTTAACCATATCATTATTTGAAAGCTTGAAGAAACTGAAAAGAAAAAAGATTACT
>DAOVHT010000021.1 GCA_030671745.1 Candidatus Nanohaloarchaea archaeon | reverse complement strand
ATCCATAGGTGTGTTGGGTGTCGGCAAATATATCGATGTCCAATTCAATGTTTCAATTCCTGAGTATACATCTGATTGCGATACGTGTCTTAACCATTATCTGCTAGCTCTTTCTGCAGAATCTGGAAAAGGAATCTATGCAAATAAAGATATTGAGTTGGATGTGGATACGGGTGATATCGATATTTCCGAGGCAGAAAAAATAGACTCAACAGCGTCTTCTTTTGATACATTCTCTTTTTCATCCGGCATGTCTTCAATAAGCAATACAGTTACAGGATTTGTGTTGGGGGGACAGGGGAATGGTCTATTTTTATTGATGTTCATATTTGTCTCTATATTTATATCCAATAAAAGGTTTATCAGAACACCGCATGTTGCCATAGCTCCACAATATCTTGACCATCTAAGGACAGAAGTCTTAAGGTCTCAGGCTGTATCTTCTTTGGATCTGAAAAAAAATAAAAAGAGCTCCGGGGTTAAGGTCAATAAACAAAAAGATAAGATAAAAAAGAAGAGCGGTCCAAAAAGACAAGAGATGAATAAGAAATCAGACCTTAAGGATATCTTATCAAACCCTTTTGAGTGAACCTGAGGATATTGTTTGATTCTGATGCAATCAGGTCTATGTTTTTTTGTATTTTCTATTTCTGGTAGCGGGGGTCGTATTTGGTGTGGTTCGTTTAAAAAAACAACAGCCCCATAAAACCGAAAGACATATATACTCAGTATGGACTAACATAAGTTAAGTGATTAGGCTATATGCATGCTTAATCATTTCAAACAAAAGGAGAATGATGTTTTTATGAATAAATTGTTGTATATCTTGGCTATACTGTCTATCAGTGTAATCTTATTAGACGGTACTAATGTGATTGCTGATGGGGCTAATGATGATCTGACCGCAAGCGTGTCGATAGGCAGTTCAGCACCGACTGTGGGTGCAATTTCTTGTGTGGGCGGTGAGACTTTCACCCTGAACTCGGAGACAACCAAGCTTGTGAACTGTTCTGCAACAATTACTGATCTGAACGGCTATCAGGACATTAATTCAGTCCGTGGTGCATTCTACAGTTCTGCAGGTGAAGGCGATGCAGCAGATACAAGAGACAATTACAAGAATGCCACTTGCGTGTTTACCGAGGCGGGTACCGGTACGACAAGGGATGCAGAATGTTCATTTACAGTATATTTCCATGCAAATCCTACATCATGGACAGTGTATATGAATGCGACTGATGATGGTGATGACACTGGAACAAATACTGTGGCAGCTACTGTGAATTCACTTGTTGCCTTGAACGTTACTGAGACTGAGATTAATTTTGGTGAAGTTGCTCTTGGTGCTACATCATCTGAAATCACTACAAACATAAAGAATACCGGTAATGTTGACATTGACCTTAACATAAATGAAACCCTGTACAATGGTTATATGAACTGTACTGATGTCGCTTCAGATGATATACAGACAGATGCGGCAAGTACGGGTATAAGGTACAATACTACAAATGGTTTCACCTTTGCTGATACTGTGTGGAATGTTACAGCAACCAATGCATTGGCAGATGTGAGCTGGGTTGAGGCAGATCAAAATGGAGCACCCACCGCACCAACAACACCACTGTACTGGCTTATAAAATTACCAGCAGATGGTCTGACCGGTAGTTGCTCTACCACCATAAGGATTGCAGCAGCAGAAAGTTCTTAGATGAACTTTCCTTTTCTTATCTTTTTTTCTTTTTTCATATTTTTTTGTTCATCTTTATTTTTTGATAATCGATGATCGATATATCCATAATCATGTTTTTGTATCATTTCTATCTGAAATTTAATAAGCAAGGTAAGATAAATAATTGATACTGAGGTAATCATGGATGGATTCTTTTTTTGATCTGCGCAATAATGATGGATATCTTGTATGCATATCATCATTTGTCTTATTCTGCATTTTGATGAGCTGTCCTGTTTTCGGTGGCAGTTTTGCAGCGGCTCCGGGCACGATAGCTTTTGAAAACATGCTCAAGAGCGGTTATGCTGAAACTGAGATATTTGCCAATAATCCGGAAGATGTACCAGTTGATGTTGAAATAATTGCAGAGGGTCAGATTGCAGAATGGCTGTCATTCTATCCGGAATCACTTGTCCTTGGATCACATTCAACAGGTGAGTCGCTTGTCATAATAAGACCGCCATGGGATGCTGCAAACGGGCAATATGAGGGCACGATAACGCTTGTCTCAAGACCGCGGTATAAACCTACACACGATGTCCAGTATGGGCTGAACATAGAGACGGCGGTAATCCTTAAGGTGTCCGCAGAGGTTGTGGGGGAGCAGATTGTCGATTATTCTGTTGCTGACATGTCTCTTGAATCTGTTGAGGTCGGTTATGGGGTGCCGTTGACATTTTCGGGTAAAAATGATGGTAATGTGCGCGTAACGCCTAAAATAATTATTGATGTATATGATTCGAATCAATCTGTGGTGGTGCTATCAAAGAATATGACTGCAGATAGTGTCATGCCCACTGTCAAGAAAACAGAGACAATCAATATCCCTACTGAAAGTCTCTCTGTGGGTCAATATTGGGCGAACATTTCCGTATCTGTATTTGATGAGATCATCTATATGGAGATGATAACTTTCGATATCCTAGAGGAGGGTGCACTTCTATTGTCTGGTGATTTTGTCCAGCTTATCTCAAACAGACCGTGGTCATCACCTGAAGATATCGTAAGGCTTGATGCAATATTTATGAATACAGGTCAAATGTCTGCAAATGTGAAGTTTAAGGGAGAGGTATATCTTGATGATGAACTTATAGATATAATTGAAAGTGATGAGATGTTTTCGGATGTAGGGTCCATAATCAATCTTACGATGTATTATGTGCCAGAACTGGTGGGTACCTATAGGGTGGAAGGCATTGTGTATTATTCTGGTAAGAGCACCTATACGAAAGGGACTGTCCTTAATGTGTTTTCGGATACGCAGAACAATAATTTTTTAGTGGAATATAAATATCTGATCACTATGGCATCTGTTCTCTTCTTAATATTCTTTTCTATGAAAGTATTCGGTGGGATTTTTGGCAGGCCTAAGGGTGATATGGATGCAATATCTCAAAAGTATCAGAATATAGACAAATCATTTGATGATGCAACAAGAAAGGGCGAAAGATTAAAGCGTAAGATACGACATATGAAATATTCGAGGAGGTGATGACTTATTTTTTCCAGATTTAAAAAAGAAGATTCAAACGAGATTGAATTGCTCAATAGGAAAGCGTCTTATTTTGAGGATAAAGTCAAACATCTTACCGAGCTATTATCCGATCTTGAGTCTGAGATTGATATTTTGGGTTTTGCATCAGGTGGGTCCAATGCATCCGATAGTTTAGATACACAGAAACAGAAATATGTTGTTGAGATTGATAATGGTGAGGATAAAGCTATAGCAGATAGTCCTGACTCGTCAGCGGATAAAAATGTGGATAAAGAGGATATGCACAAGCCGTTTATTGAGATAGATATGGCGGGGGCTGAAAGTGAAAATGGTGTGCTCTCTTCGGGATGGTGGGATTCTGAAGGTAATTCAAGATGGTCCGGTAAAGATAATAAGCATGGTACAGTCACATTTACTTTGTCTGAGATAAAATCATGTATTCTTACTGTGCGATTTTTCGTTCCTGAACATATTTCCGATAAACATGTACGGATCATTGTCAATGGTAGCGAGGTTCTTGATATTGTTCCGGAGGGCAGCGGCATTATTGAAAAGAATATAGAACTATCTGAAAAAGTAGTGAGGCTGGGTGAAAATAATATTATGTTCAAGGCAAGTTTCTGGTCGCCAAAAAAAGTTGACCCTAAACTAAAAGATGAGGGGTCTCGTTCTATTGCATTTGATTTCATTTCTATTGAATGATGTCTTAAATTCATTCAAACGGGTATCTTGAAAGTCTCTTCATTCCGGTTCCTTTCATGAGGACTGTGTCTTCCAGCCTTATGCCGAACTCTCCAGGGAAATAGATTGCAGGCTCAAGCGTGAAGACCATGTCTTTTTCGAGCCGGTGTGTGGACTTTTCAGATATTATCGGGCATTCATGCTCTTTCAGACCCACACCATGGCCTAGGCTGTGGACATTGCTGTAGCTGGTGTCTTTGTACCCTGCCATTTCAAGGTGATGATGCGCAAAAAGTGCAATGTCTGAAGCACGTATACCCGGTTCCATTATGTCGTCCAGACGGTTGTGCAGGCTTATGAGGGCGTTCATCGCTTTCTGCATCCTGTCATTTTTTTTGAGTATGAATGTCCGGGTGACATCTGATGTGTAATGATTGTTCTTTATGCCGAAGTCAATGAGTACGAGGTCTTTGAAATGATTGTTTTTTGGTAGGTGATGGATGTTTGATGAGTTTGCGTCTCCTGCGACAAGCGTGTCAAAAGACCATTCAGAACCCGCGTTTACAATTGTTTTGTGTATCTCTTGCTTGAGTAGGATTTCGTTCTGTGGGAACCGTCCCTCTCTGATCTCTCTCAATATCCGGTCTGACATGAGGCAGGCAGATCTTATATTTTCTATTTCTTGAGGTTCTTTTATTGCTCGTATCTCCATCAGATTATGTTTTATGTCTTTAAGCTGTATGCGTGGTAATTTTTGTTTTAGCTGTTCAACAAAAGAATACCGTATGTTTCCGTCAATACCTATTGTCTTTTTATCAAGACCGCGTTGTTTGAGGTAGCCAGAGATTGTTGTGTGCAATATGGTTGCGCAATTTTTGACTGCTGACTCTTTCTTTGCTTTCATGCATTCCCAGGTAAGGAGCATCTCGTCGTCAGGGGTCACCATGTAGAAATTTGGACCGCAGTCATCGTACTCTGTGAAATAGTATAGGTTCGGCGAGCTTTTGTCAAAAGAAGGGATGAGGACGGCGTCAAGATGTTTTTCGGTCATGAGCTCTCGTAGTTTTTGAATTCTTTCGTCGTGTCCCATCAGATTCGCCCAAATATTTTATTTTTTCATCTCTTTTTTCAGGCGATGGACCATCGCGTCGAGTGCGCGTCTCTCAACAAGAACGTTGGTCTCGGGCATCTTGTCTTCATACAATGTCTTGTCAAAAAGCTGTATAAGGTCTATGCCTAATTTTTTGCAGGCATTCTTGAGTGCGATATAACTTTCTGATTCATGCTTGAAATAGCACATGTATTTCTTGTATCTGTGTGCTTTAAGATAATCTTCAATACGTTTCTGGGTCACTTCTGTGTATTGTTTCTTTAGGTCGGCAGTCTCTTGCCATTCCGGCCAGTCATAGTGCGCAAATGGATATTTGGATTCAAATTCGCGCGGTATCACGCCCGGGTTTGAGATCATCACCTGGTGCAGCCTTGCATAGAAGTGCAGGTTCTGTATGCGTTTAAGTATCTCTCTGTGCGTCTTTGACTGCGAGTACGGTTTCCTGAATGCGCAAGGCAGGAAAAGTATTGTGTCTTTGACTTTTGGCGGTGTATAGAATCTCTGGAAATAGTCCTGCCAGATCTCGTAATATGGGTGTGTCAGGTTTTTCTCGTTTGCGCCCTTAAGTTCACATTTCAGTTTTTCAGGGATTCGTGGCGTGAATGTGAATGTCTCAAAATCAGGTTCTACCTTTTTGTTAGTTTTCCATTTAGCTGTTATTTCTGTGAATTGTTTTCTGTCAAGCGGTTTCCATTTAAGGTCCAGGTAAAGGTTGATCATCTCTGCGCTTGAGTGCGGATACAGGTTTATCAGGACTATTGAATCTGAATGTTTCAGGGCAAATTTGACTGATTTATCAAGTGAGTCCTGTATGTCTTTGACATAGGGAGGGTTTACAAGAAGGTAGGTCCTCACCTTTCCGTTGTTATTGTGGATTGTATCTGTGGCTTTTTCAAATTGCTCGACTGTGAATCCTTTTTTGATGTCTTTCAGTGTCTTGTTGTCTGCGACCTCAAGGCCTATGGCCACAGTATAATCTTGATCCTTGAAGTTTTTCAGGGTTTCATCTGTTATGAATTCCGGGCGGGATTCAAAAAGAAGTTTTTTTATGTCGTGTTTCTTGCATAGGTCGACCAGATGCTTCTGTGAGTCTATCGGGAACTGTTTTTCGTCAAGGAAACTGCCCGAACCGAATATCTTTACGGTCTCTGTGGTATCATCTACTATCTTGAAGAAGCCGTCAAGGTCGCGGTTGACGTTTTCGGTTGTGGGGGTAAAGCCTTCAATCTTGCCGTAACCGCAATAGATGCAGTTGCCCCATGAACATTTTCCGCTCTTCAGTATGAATGTCTTTGATTTTTCAGATGACATAAGGTCTTAATTGTGGGGATATTTTTATAAATTGGTTATTTGTTGTAGTTTGGTATTTTTAGCCCATAATCACAAAGTATGCGCCAAGAAGCGTGATGATGCATGAGATCGCTTTCTTTAGGATGCCGTCCTCATGGAACAGTTCACCGCCTATGACTGTTGAAATCAGCGTGCTTGTCCTTTTTATGGGTATCACAAGACTTACGAATGCCATAGATATGGCCTGTGCCTGGAACAGGCGGTAGGACGTAGTCAGAATTGCAACCACCAATATCCAGTGCCCCGCATTCTGTATACCTCTCTTGATTCCTGCAAGACCGTCATGGAAGAGGGTTATCATCACTAGGAAGTTGACTGCAAGAAAAAATTGTACGACGATTATGTATGTGATCGGGGATACTGCAGTCAAGATAATCTTGTCGCCCATTGAGCTGAATGCGTAGAGTATGAGCGCAACAAAAATGTATATCGTATGTCTTGAAGTGAACATTTTTCGTATCGGGTCGAGGATGCTTTGGAAACCGTGGTCAATCTCAAGGATGTATGATCCTAATATGAGGAGCAGGATCCCTGATATCTGGACTGCGGTTATCTTTTCGCCAAGCATGAAGAACGCAAGAATTGCGACAAAGACGGGTCCGAAATTGAGCAATGGTGACGCCTGTGATATATCCATGTGCCTCAAGCTTTTTGCAACGAGTAGAAATGCGACGCTCCCTACACAGGAGACACCGAAGGCTATAAGATAATATTTGGTTGTCATCTGTGAAAAATCTGCGTTCAGTATGAGGGGGAGGACTATGATGCAATTGAATATTGCAAGCACTGTGGAAAATTCCATGGCGTGCTGTTTTCTCAGTGTCTTTTTTTCTACAATGGATGATATGCCACCTAAGATTGCGCACAGTCCTGCAAAAATGTACCATTCCATAAATATCTATATACAAATGGTGTCTTGCAGTTTATATCTTCTTACTCAGGTCTACCATCTTTTCTCGACGGTGAATCCTGTCTCTTTCAGGAATTGCTTTATCTTTGTGTTCAGTTCTTTTACAAGATATTTCTGTTGAGGGCCCATTGCCCAGAATGAAAGTTTGAGTATCATGTAATCGGGGTTTGTGATCTCTAAAGTTCCGTATTTTGTCCGGCCTTTCTTTATTATGAATCTGCCTTTTATGTCCTCGTCAAGTTCTGTTGTGGGCTCTACTGTCTGTGTCATTGGTGCCTGCATTGCGCGTGCCGGTTGCCTTTCGACAGGTGTCGTGTATTCAGTTTCGCTCCTGTGTTCTGTTTTGTATTTCTGGTATTTTTTTAGTTCTATCGGGTTCATACGTACGTCTTTTATTGTCAGTTCCGAACTGCAGTACGGGCAGGATTCAATCTCGTTTTTGGCGTCCCAATTGAAAATCCTGTCACATTTTTTACATATGACCTTTAGTTTCATATAAACATAATATGAGGGTCGAACATTAAATAGTTTTTGGTTTTTAGGGTTGGTGGGATTATGTGTAATAACCAAAAACTATATATACTATGGTTGTCAAATGTAGTTTATACTTGTATGTTGAGATATTAGTATGGTTGTGTACAGAAATGGTAAAAGATGATATTCGTGAAATGATGGATGAGATTGATCTGCTTATAGAATCAACACTCAAAGAGGCTGGAAAACCAATATCAACGTACTTGCTTGCAAAAAATACTGAACTTTCTTGGAGCACGATAAATGCGCATTGCTATAAACTGAAAAGCATGGGTATCATTGATGGCAAGATGGAAACTGCAAAAATTGGCCAGAGAAAAAAATTATTGTGGTGGCTTCAAGGAAAATAAATTTTCTTGAGTT
The DNA here is from genome assembly GCA_030671745.1 of Candidatus Nanohaloarchaea archaeon. Lineage (GTDB taxonomy): Archaea > EX4484-52 > EX4484-52 > EX4484-52 > GLR71 > GLR71. The sequence continues at coordinate 5,550 of DAOVHT010000021.1, read as the reverse complement.
TTTCTAAGTTTTTATTATGGTGTTTCATTCTTTTTTATATTGGTCATTTCTTTTTGGATATATTTGTTGATCTGGTTGTTGTTCGAAACAGCAGTGGTTGAGATAGTCTTTATAAATGTATCTATTCTTAAAACCGTAAACTATATATAGTGGCGGTGACTAATTAAAAATACCAGATTTAGATTTTAACCACCAAATGTCCAAATACCACAATGATTCCTGCGGGATGAGGGGAATGTTTGGGTCTGTTTAATTGTTGGTTGTTTGGGTCTGAATTATTTGGGTGAATATTATGATGGATGTCAAGAATAAGATAATCGTATTGTCTGGGTTAACAGTTTTTGTTTATGGGCTTGTGTTCATTTCAACTATTGTTGCTTAGGTCTTAAGTAGTGTGGGAGTTAGGTGTGTGAGTAATTTTTATTCTTTTGATTTCTGTAGATTTATGTTGTTTATTTAAGTTGTGCAAATTGTTGATATGTCATTATTTATATTTAATTATTTAAAGTATATTTATCAATTTCAGTATAGTCTTATATATAATCTTATTTTTAGGTAGTGTGTGTTTGTATGTTTGAAATAAAATCAAGAGATGCCTGTGCAAGGATCTGTGACTGGAAAATCGGTAAGTATAAGGTGAAGACACCTAATATTGCTATAGTTGTCAATCCGGATAAGCAGATAGTGACACCGCGCGAACTGAAAGATATCTTCGGTGCTGAAATCATAATCACTAATGCATACATTATTCGTAATTCTAAAAAAGCGAAAGAGATCGAGAAAGATGGCATGCACAAGGTATATGATTGGGATGGTCCGATATATACTGATAGCGGTACTTTTCAGATGTATTCACACGGTTCTGTAAAGATAAGCCCGGAAGAGACAATCGCTTATCAGAAAAAGATTGGTTCTGATATAATAACACCGCTTGATCTTTTCACGCTACCTAAGGATAATTCCGAAATCGCTGAAAAAAAATTAGCAGATACTCTCTCTCGGATTGATGATGCAAGAGAATCTGTAACCTCTCAGGATCTTGTGGGGCCTGTCCAGGGTGGCAGGTTTATGGAACTCAGGGCGCAGGCTGCACAGAAAGTGGGCAAGATAGGCGTTGATGTGTTTGCGATCGGGGGCATTGTTCCTCTTATGGAAAAATATAATTTTACAAAGCTTATTGAGACTGTCATGACTGTCAAGATGAACATGCCACTTAACAAGCCCGTGCATGCGTTTGGTTGTGGGCATCCTATGCTTTTTTCATTGCTTACGCTTTTGGGTGTTGACCTTTTTGATTCTGCTGCATATGCGCTTTACGCGGAAGACAGGAGGTACATGACTGTAAACGGTACGCTGAAAGTGGATGATATCAGCGAGTTGCCATGTAACTGCCCTGCCTGTTCTGGTAAGAAACCGACGGACATGAAAATGCGAGACATTGCCATGCATAACCTTTATGTCACGTTCCAGGAAATCAAGACAATAAGGCAGGCGATAGTTGACGGTACGCTTTTCGAGCTTGTCGAGATGAGGGTTCGCGCACATCCTGCACTTTTTGATGCATATCTCAGGTTGCTTGCAAATGAAGAATATATGGGGTTCATGGAAAAGTTTGATCCCATGACTAAGGAGCGGGCATTTTTTTATACGGGCAGTGTGTCTTTGGATAGACCCGCCGTTGCCAGAGTTGCGAAAAGATTAGAAGAACGGTATGTTCCACCAAAAGGAAGGAATGGTTATATTGTGCGTTCTTTTGAAAGGTTTGCAAAGTCTACAAAGTCGTCTCATTTCATCGTGATGGATAACATCTATGGTGCAGTCCCTTCCGAATTGCTCAATATGTATCCGTTCGGGCAGACAATTGTTCCATCAAGCGTTTCACAAAATCTTTTGTGCAATTCTGAAAAGGCAATAAATGAATATATATCGTCCTATAAGTCCTATTATCCTAAATTTCATATCTTATCTAAATATAAGGATACGAAAGAGCTTGCTGATTTTGATAAAAAACCGGTGGACCATATCCTTGAGGCGCGGTCAATACTGATGTACCAGTATGGGAAAGGTGCTGAGAAAATACTGACGGGAGATATCAAGCTTGAGATATCAAGAAAGACGGGGCGTCTGCGTCGTATCTATATCGGGGCTGAAATTCTTGGTACTCTTCGTGCTGAAGATGGTTTTTTCATTCCTGCCGGACTTGGAGCTGAAAGGTTGATGGAGGTACTTCCTAAACCTGCATACCGTGTTGTGGTGTCAGATGATGCGGTTCCTTTTGTCCGTGAGGGGAAAAGTGTCTTCTCTAAGTTTGTGATCAATGCCGATGTTGATATACGTCCGTATGATGAAGTATTGATCGTTGATTCTCTTGATAATCTTATCGGTACCGGGAAATGCATGCTTAACCCAGATGAGATGATGGATTTCAAGGAAGGCGTGGCTGTCAAGACACGTCTTGGTTTCTCTTGATTTTCTGTTTTTAATTACCAAAAAGGATATATACTATAAAATGTAAGTATGTGTACCTGATTATTGTATGTTTCAGGAGGTTTTTATATGGTTAAAAGAAAAACTATTGCGGATTTTAAGCACGCAGAAAAAGTTGGTACTTTTTCGTTTTTTCTTGGTATTGCGCTTGCAGTGATTGCAGGACTTCCAGGATCAGTACCTACAGCTACTGCAACTATGGCACCACTCATATTGACTGTTTTTGGTCTTATTGTGGGTTTCTTGAACATAAATGATGATGAAGTCAGACCGTTCTTGATTGCAACAATCGCTTTGCTTGTTGTTATGCGAGGGGGTATTGAAGAATTACCGCTCATAGGTTCGTATCTTGTTGATATTGTGCGTTACATATCATTCTTTGTGTCAGCAGCCGCATTGGTCGTTGCATTGAAAGCAATTCATGATATCGCAAAGACAAGGTAAGTAATACCTTTTTTTCTTTTCTTTTTTTTATCTTAGTTTATTATTGTTCTATAATTCTGTCGCCTATGATCTCTACAGTCCCTTTGTATATCTCTATTTTGCCTGTTATGCAGACATGACTGTTTATTGTTATGTGTCTGAGGGTGTCAAAGAATATGCTGTCTATTGACGCTTTTTCAGATTCAAGCGTGATGAATGTGTTTTTTGTTGAAGTTCTTATGTCTATGACTGTGCCGCATGTTGATATGTAGTCGCCCTGAAACGTTTCATCAATGTTTTTGATTAGTATTGTGTCTGGCGTGAATGTATTTGTTGCTTGAATCAGTATGATTAGACCTAATATGGTTATTGCAAAACTTAGATATTTTATTTCACGTGAACGTATTGTCTTGTTTGGGCCCATATCATATATGTTGTTGGTTGGCGTTGATATATCTTTGTGACTACTCTTGGTGGTTATTCTTCAGGATGTAACTCTGGTGGGTGGTGTATGTTGGTCCGTCGGGTCTAAGTTCACTTTGTTTCAGCTCTATCTTTTTTATTGTGAAATCCGTTTTTTTTATTTTTTTGTTCACGTAATCTATAGTTTGCATGATGTCTTCTTCTGTTTTTTTGTCAGCTTTCTTTATCCTGAAAAGTGTTGTGTGTATCTTATTGTCGTTGTACTTTTTCGGTGTGCATTGCTTTTCTTTGCATATGTCATCTATTGCTTGGTCTATCTCTTTTTTGATAGAGTTTATTTCACGTGAACATATTTGCAACCATACACCTCTCATATTGCTCTTGTTCGGGTAAGGTTCTAGTCTCTCGATGTGTGCAGAGGGTGCATTTGTGTTGTCCATTGACGATTTCAGTGCTGTGTTGATTTTTTCTAATGTGTCTGGCCTTATGTCTCTTAGAAAACGGAGGGTTATATGTATATTGTTCTGGTTCACGTATCGTATGTGTTTTTTGTTCACGTTAAATTCATTTTTGATAGATATCATTTCTTTTTTAACGTTTTCAGGTATATCCGCACTTATGAAATATCTCATAAATAGCTTAATAACAGTTACATTTATATTATTTTTGTATAAATTAATAAATGGGTTTGGTTCACATTAACAGAGGGATATTCACATGAACAAAAATATGAATGATGATTCTTGGTTCTCGCAATTCGATTGGACGGGTAATCCGTTCACGCTAGAGATACAACCTTCCCTTTTTGTCGGATATTCAAAAGAAGTTAAAGAGATTGTCAGGTCTTTGGATGAAGGACAGAAATTCATACTTATAACAGGGTCGACCGGTGCCGGTAAGACAACATTCCTTAAATGGTTATGTGAGAAATATGATGTCATATATCTTCCTAAACCACCGCTTGATGAGAAAGAGCTTGTAGATATATTCAAAGCAACTTACCTGAAACCTAATCTTATTCAAAGATTGTTTCAGATGAACGGTATTAATCTATATAATCTTGCTGAAGTTTTCAATAGACGGAATAAGAATAAGAAAGTTATACTGTTAGTTGATGAAGCGCATGAGACAAAAGTTCATGTACTTGAATGGTTACGATCCATATCGGACCAGATTTATGGCATGTCATTGGTTCTTGCAGGACTTCCTAAACTTAAAGGTGATTATCTTGAAACTCTTGAGACTCTTGCACAGAGAGTGTCATCTGAGGTTGAACTTAAAGCATTGTCTAAAGAGGATTCGGTCAATCTTGTAAAGAAAAGGATATCGTTTGTGGGCGGTAAAGGGTTAGAACCATTCACTATGGATGCACTTCTTGAAGTCTACAAGGTTACGGGCGGATTTCCTCGTGAGGTCATAAAACTATGCAATTCACTGGTTCACACTGCAATGGAAAAAAATTCTGTCATAATTGACAGTTCATATTTTGATGCAGTACCTGAAGTCAATGTTGTTGATGAGATAAATATGCATCTTACTAACCTGACAGATAAGCAGAAAGCCATAATTGATGTACTTTCAGAGAATGCATCCACGCCCACACAGATAATAAATATGATTGATATAACAGATTATCAGTCGCATGGGCATGCTTTGCGTTCTGTCAACAATATCCTTCGGCGGTTGTCTATCATGGGTCTTGTGATCCGTGAAAAAGCAGGCAAGGCATTCATCTATAAGATATCACCTAAGCTTAAGAGCGTTGTAGTCAATGCATGATTTTTTTGATTTTGATTATTAATTTCTGTTGAAATTGTATGATTTTCATTCATTTTCAATTAATTTTATAAACCTTTGACACTAAGATGTATTATACATGGTGGTATTATGGATACAAATGTTAGAGTTAAAGATATTGCGGGAAAAACTATAGTCAGTGAACAGACAGGAAGGAAATTTGGAGAAGTATCTGATATGACTTTTATTTCTGATACTGGTGAGCTTATGAATATGCTTCTTTCAAATCCTACAAAACATACAGCAGAGCTTCAGCTTCAAGAAGATGAACAGGGGAGGTATTTAATACCATTTTCTGCGGTTAAATCTGTTGGCGATTTTGTTATTGTAACAGAAAAAGAGATTTTCTAAGAAAATCTTTTTCTTTATTTTTTTCTGTTTTATTGATCTTTTATTCCTTCAGTAGTTACTGAGAAGACT
>DAOVHT010000020.1 GCA_030671745.1 Candidatus Nanohaloarchaea archaeon | reverse complement strand
CTGTACCATTCGGCAATGTCACATTCAACATTGTCCAGTTTAGACCTGTTGTAGACCTGTCCGTAATATTTGCAAAAATCTCAATGCTCGCATCCTGCTGAGCCACAACCTCACTCAGATTTACAGAGAATAAAGGAACTATGTAAGGGATGAGTGTTATGTTAAAATCATAATATTGTGGAACTGCATCAACTTCTGTTGCATCGATAGTATAATTCTCAAAATAGAAATTCTTAGTGACATTGGTGATATTATAAAGAAATTCAATTACATATACAGAATTTTTAGGGATTGTCATATTTGTTTCATTTACAAAAGTATAATTAATAATCACAGGATTTATTGTAATGTTTATTGGAACATTCCCGGTATTTTTAAGCGTTACAAGACACACAGTACCGGTATCTGGATTCTCAGACCTAAGACATGATTTTGGAGTCACATCCCATTCACGCCTTGGTTCAACAGTGACATTGATATCAACTGTATCATACCCCCCATTTACAGAACTTATATTTATGATACCTATATAATTCCCTGGAGACTGGGCAAACGGCACAGACACATTGACATACACCACCTGCGACGTATTAACACCAAGATTAGACTGATTGACAGGACTAAATACCACTCCAAAGCCAGAAAGACCGGATACTGTAAATGTAATATTTGTTAAATTATCATTCCCTAAAGAATCGATAGTAAAATTCCCAGCAGCAACAGATGAATTATCAGGCAATGCAATTGATATATCCCCAAAAACATCAATTGTAGGGTTTGAAATTGCAGAAACATTAATATTAAAAAGCAACAATAGTGACAATAAAACTATAGATATTATCTTTAATTTCATAAAAGACACAATAATCATTGGACATTTAACTTTAAATAGAGGCTAGTTGAATTTTAAAAAAATAAATTAGGTCTTAAACTTATAAAATACCCAGTTTTTCGCGCAATATGCAACTCTTGCATAAGTCATTGCTTGTGGGTTCTTTGCATCTCTTGCATGCGCCGATCTTTCCGCCTGTGTACTTCTCTTTTATGGTCGGGAGCAGGTTGTCAAAAGTCCTTACAATCGAGTATTTTGTGCCCGGGTATTTCTCTTCCATGGTGTTTATCATGTCGCGCACTGACCACCTGAAACTCTCTTCTGCATAAGGGCACTCTGCGAAGTCGGCAGGGATGCTGTTTATCATGGTGAAGAGCGCGACCTCTTTTTCGGGGATGTCCCTTAACGGCTTTATCCTAGGTATCAGTCTTTCGTCTTCTATGACCAGGGCTTTTGCGCCCAGTCGTGCGCTCCGCATAAGGTCACCCCTTATGTTGTTCGCCATGATGGCCTGCGCCTCGTCATCAAGGTTGTGGCCGATCGCAAGCTTGGTCGCTCCCAGTTCTCGTGCCGTGTCGTTCAACAGTTTTCTTCTGAAGACGCCGCAGTATGTGCATGCTTTTACTGCTTTGTCAGTCTTTTTGCCAATCTTAATTATCTTGTCAAGAGGCAATCCATATTCCTGTTCAAAAGATGCGATGGCAAGTGTTACGCCCAACTTTTCGCAGTAGTCAATCGCTGTCTTTCTGCCGTGTTCACGGTATCCATCTATGCCTTCATCTATCAATATTGCGAAAAGGGAAATGTCTTTTCGTCTTTTTGTTATCTTGTTCAGAAAATAAAGCATGGTGAGAGAATCTTTACCGCCTGATATTCCTACGGCTATACGGTCATTGTGCTCGATAAGACTGTTCGTGCGTATCGTCTTTCGGGCTCTCTGCTCTACGATCTTTGAGAAATGGTTCTTGCAGAGCCATTGGCCTTCGAATTTCCTGTAATATACTGCTTTTTTCTCGCACTTTGAGCATTTCATAAGAATTGATTGATAAGTCTAATTTTATAAATTGATATCAATTATATTGATCTGTAGGATTTGGATTGTCTGGGTATTACTGTTGCGGATTGAAATTTTGGGGAACTTCTTGATTATATTGATTTACTTGACCTTGATTGTTTGCGTATTGATTCTGATTTAAAGTTGACTGCCCTTTGAGAGGCACATCTTTGGATGCGGGAGTTTCTTTTTTCGGTTCAGATTGTGTGTTTGCGATAGTTGCTATAACCACTATAATGTTTTTCGAGAATAATTTTAGCATCCCCAGCAACATGAGAATTGTAAGTGCGGTTATGTGCGGATAGAACTGCTTGAACAATGTCAACAGTTTCAGTGTGGATTCAATCGAATCCATCGGGGATGCGCCGGCTGAGGACAGCTGCAGATCAATTGATGCCTTGGCCTGCTTATCTATCTCTGCCATGCTGTCATTTATTGCATTGAAACATTTTGTTTTCTCTGCAGTGGTCAAGTCTGAGGTTCCGCCATAGATGCCATACAATACTGATGTCTCTATCGCTTCAATCTGCGCATATGTCGCTTCCTTCTGCTGGTCCATTATCTGCTGCTGCAATGATTCGATGTCTGAGATATCTATACCTGCCACAGATTGACTTATTGATGATAACTCATCTTCTGCGTAAGATGGATTGCCTATCAATACCATAAATACTGCAAGAGCTAATGAGATGTTCAGTAGTGTGAGCGCTTTCGATGAGACGCCACCCAATATATCTGATATCTTTGGTCTCTTCAGTTTTTCTTTCTCTTTTCTTATGGAAATCAATACTTGGGCATATGCGATAAAAAGACCTAATGAGAATATTATACTTGGTATTGAGAATGAATTTAATATGACTATCATTATTGAGATAATTGCTGAGATCAGGAGTATTGAATTATCATGTCTTTCGTGATAAGTATGGATCGAAAAGAATGCAAAAGATGTGCAGAACATAAGAATGGATAAAATTACTAACGACCAGCTGATGTCAGTTATTGTGCCCGCGAATATCTCTGAGATGAAACTCATCGGTGACAAGAGTCCATCGAAAGGAAAACCTGAACTCATCATCAGAATCATGAAAAGGATTGATGATATCATGTATGTAATTATGTTCCTGTCAAATCTCATAAGACATCACTATCATCATCTATGGCTGTACTTCTTGTGAAGCTCCAGCTCATACTTAGTCTTGAAATCTTTACCGCATATGCCGCAACGTGTCTTTGATTGCTCAAAAGATCTTATCATCTTTGATACGGGTCGCACTGATGATTTTCGTGAAAGATTAGTGGCACCCAATGGCGTTATCTTTACCTGAGACTTTTTTGGACTATTTGTGTATGTTGATTTTGGATGTGGTTTGGGTGTGTGGTGTGTCTGCGGTCGCGTGAATCTGTCGCTTGAAAGTCTTGTCTGGTGGCTGTGCATCTTATCGATCTTCAGATTCAGTTTATGTTTTAAAATATGGATGAGCCTTAAAAGTTTTACCTCAAAGGCTGGCTTGTGATGGTAACTGTGGATGTTTGTGGTCCTTTGTGGTGAGTTGTTATCTGCTCTTGAGGTTTTTTGCGATATGAACGGGATCAGACGCATCTGCATCAGTTTTGTCATGTTGCCTTTCTCAAATATGTGGTAGCCTTTCGGATTTGACTGGTCATATAATAGATATGCACCTATTGCGATCAATATCAGTATTAATGCAGTGAACATATATCTGAAAGTTCCACCCTGCTTCAATATAGTTTCATCCATCAAAGCATTTGCCTCTGCCATCAACCTTTCAATCTCTGCCTTTTTCTCATAGGTCGCAAGGAAATCTCCTGATAATGTTGCGTTCTTCAGTTCGTCATAGAGGATATCTATCCTGTTCAATGTATCGTTTACGAAAGTATAATTTGTGCCGTTAAGAAGGTCCTCTATATCGTCAAATTGTTTCTTTAGGTTGTCTATATCATCTTCCAATACCGGCATCCAGTCATCAATCTCAGCTATAGATTCTGCGTCGGGGAGGATTGCAAGGACAAATGTCTTTGAACTTGTGACTTTGTCTGAATTGAAATTTATGGTCAGATCTCTTCTGCCAGGCGGTGCTTCATCTGATATGTTCAGGATAATCGTTATCTCTTGCGGTTCGTCATCAAGGATCTTGTCAGGTAAAGTTGTTAATATTTCATATGATGAATCTTCATTAAGACCCTCAAGCGTGAAATCAAAATCTTTGATCATCTTTGTCCCGTTATTTTTATACTTGATTTTTATTGTGGAGGTGTTGCCCTGTAGGATCTCTAGATCTTTTGGTACGGATGTGAAGTCGATCGAGTAGATGTATTCGATGCATCTGTGATCGGAATAATAACCATCATCACATGAAATGAATTTGCATGCACCATCTACGCAGGCCTCATCATAGTCGCAAGCGCTTACATCACAGGTTGATAGTGAGGTTGTAGATGGATCACTTGTTGATTCATCATCATCATCATCTGCGGGAGGTGTGACTGTTGATGCGGTTGTAAGATCTATCATCTTAAATATTGATGATGTGGTTGCATTGAACCAGAATTTTCCACCGGTGACTGTAACTGTGACTGTGCAGTCTGTCTTGTTCGCTTTTGGATCTACAGTCCAACTTTCTATGTCAGAACCTCCGGCAGGGATTGTAAGTGATTTTGTATGATCTGTACTTGTAATGTCAAGATAGGTCTCACTACATACTGTAAGGGTTGCATCGACAGTAATGTCTTCAAGACCGTTATTTGCGATGGATATCTCATAAGTGTCATATCCTGTGCCGAATGTATCTATATTTATATTTATTGGAGTTTTACCGGATGTCCAGACAGGTGTTGAAAGATAAGGTGCGTATACAATGATGTCTTCGGTCTGTGTTGCTGAATAGTTCCCAGAGGTTACTGTTGTATCTAATTTTAGATTACCACCGACCATGTTTGATGGCAGGGTGATGTTTAAAAGATAGGTCCCGGGTGTTGCAGTCTCTGTGAAATTGTTCAGTGATGATGACAATAATATGCTGTTTGATAAACTATCTTTTATTGTAAGTGCTGTTATGTTTGATGAGTTCATCCCGGTGACAGGTGTTCCGTCTCGGTAAGACACATCCATCTCAAAAGTTGTTGTGTTTGCAGGATAAAGTTTCTCAACGGATGAATGAGTCATCTTTGTGTCAAGGGTGTCGGTTATAATCAATTGAAGTGTGACTGAATAGTTCTCTATAGGTTCGCCGTTTGATGTTGTCACATTGAATGTTGTTGAATATGTTCCTTCTGTGTGGTTTGAGACGTTGAATGTCAGGATCAGTGACTTGTTTGTCTTTTCTGTTATATCACCGAAAGATGCGTTGTTGCCGGAGACTGTGACGCCATCTGTTCCGTTTGTGATTGCGATTGTTATATTCTCATTTCCGTCTGTGAAATTCAATGATGAGAATCTCATGTCGACATCACTTAATGTTCCGCCGTTGTTATTCTTTATTATGAGGCTGTAATCTTTTTCGCCCCGCTCTGTGTTTGCGTAGAATGTGTAGGTCGCGGTGCTGCTTGTTATAGGGGTTGATACGACATCAGACAATATCCATAGTTCTGGTGCACTGACTGAAAATGTTATGTTTTCTGTTATTGTGTTGTTTGTGTTTGTGTATGTAAGAGTTCCTACATAATCACCTGCAGGAACATTGTCCGGGACGGTTATGTTGTATGTGAATATCTCTGAGGATTTGTTTTCTAGAATTATGCTTGAATTGAAATCAGTGCCTATCCATTGTGTCTCATCAAGATCAATTGTTACTGTTATGTTTACAGGAAGGCTTGACTGGTTCATTGTCTTTGCATCAATTATCAGTTCAGAGATTCCCGGTGCATTTACTGACGGTTCTGTATAGGTTATGTTTCCGAGAGATGTATTGTAGGACAATGTGACTGTGATGTCCCCTGCTGTTGTGTTTACTGGCACAGCAAAATAGAATGATTCTGTTTCGAGTCTTGTGAAATTGCTTGTGAAATTGTAGACTTTCTGTAGTGTGATTGTCTCTGTGATTGCGGACTGGTTGACGTGGGCGTTGTTTGTCAGAAGTACTGATTTTGTTGAGGTTCCTGCAACTGCGATTGGACCAAAGTCAAGTTCTGATGATATGTTTGTTTCAAAGTCTTGGATGAATGTTGTGTTCGATAGAGTGTTGTCATCAGGATTTGATTCACCAGTGATATTATTTGCTGTTACTGACACACTGAATGTATGTGATCCACTTGTTGTAATATTCCATGTGAAATTTGATTCAATTGTTATTGGTGAGGTCGTGGTGTTGAAAAGGTCTATGTATGTCTGTGGTACTTGAGGAGAACCATCAATAGTAAATACTACTGTTACATTTGATACATTGAAACCGTAAGTCGCTATTGTTGCATTGATTGTTGTCGTGTCACCCGTGTATAAGGCTGATGTGTTTGCTAGATACACATCTGTGATGTTCAGGTTGGGTCTTAGATTGAAATTGTGTGTCTTGTTGGTTGAATGACCATATGCATCTGTTGCGATGACTGTTATGTTGTGAGAATCATTCTCTATCCAGTTCACTTGCGGGAAGTCATCTACTGCATTTGTTGTTTCGTTGTAAAGAGAGATGTAAGCACCGCCGTCAATTGAGTATGTCACATTTGCGGGTTCGTCTGTTGAGATGTTGATCAGGTCTGTTGCGTTTGAATAAGATAATGTGTTATCGGGTAAATGGATGGTTATTGTCGGTGCGAGAGTGTCGATTACATTCAAGTCGATTGAAAGGGAATCGTTGTAGTTGCCGGACTTGTCTGTTGTGTTTATAATTATTGTATATGTTCCGTTGTCGATTGAATTGGGCACTGATAACGTGTATCTGTATAGGTCGCTTGATAAAGTCAGAAGCTGTGTCGCATTGCCACCCAACTCGCTCAGGTTAGCATAGACTGTGTCAAGTTCAAGGTCTGTGATGTTTGCAGTTATCTCTGTTGTATCTGTGCCTGTTGCATTGATCTGTGCCTTTGAGAGGTTGACTGAGAATGCTTCAGGGATTGTGACATCTGTGACATTTATCTCTATGTATTCTGTGTCGTTGATGTTACCATTTTTGTCTGTTGCTGTGATGTTAAGATAGTATGTGCCGGAAAGGACTGTGTTTGGGATTGAAATTAACCAAGAATAAATAGAATCATCTTCTGTTGTATCATTTGATATAATATAATAGGGATCTCCAGATAAAATACCACCATCATCATACATATTTTGTGTTGCACTACTCCCAACTAAAGATAAATCAATAAAAACATCTTCCTTCATATCAGTCAGACTTATGTTTTGAATATCTGTCACATTTACAGTTAAAGTTGTTTCAGTACCATTAGCTGGAACTGTTGATGGTGTTGCAGTCATATCAATAACATAAGGTGCAGTCACATCGACAACTGTAATTGATAAATCCTCTAGGTCATTGTAATTGCTTGAATTGTCGGTTGCGTTGACATATACATCGTATGTGCCGTTATTGAATGTTGCAGGAACTGTCATGTTGAATGTCCAGATGTCGTCGGATGCGTTTGCGTCGCCGGCCGTTGCGCCGTCATTGTACATCTGCTGGTCGCCAAAACCGCCTAACTCTGTCAGGTTCATTGTCACATTGTTCAGTTCTGTGTCTGTGACTGTTGCTGTGAATATCAGTTCGTCTGTGCCGTTTGCATTCACAGGCTGATTGGATGTCAAAGAAACTACTGGTTTTGTGATGTCTGATATTGTCAAGGCGATTGATTCTGTATCATTGTAATGACCTAAAGAATCGGTCAGATTCAATTCTAGTGTTTTCAGACCGCTGATCAATGATAGGTTTCCGGAAAGGTTGTAATAATATATAGTGTTGTTTTTTGTCATATCAGTCTCGTTGGAATATGGATCGCCTAAAGAGGACAGGTTTATCTTGACTGATGCTATGTTTGAATCTGATACGTTGACTGTCAGGAATACATAGGATGAATCTGTTGCATTAAGGTCTGCTGTCGCAGTTGTGTTCTCTGACTCTATCTGTGGTGCTTTGCCATCCACACCGGTTGTGATCTCTGTTGAGTTTGTGCTACCGTTAAGATCGGTCGTTGTGATGTTCCAGACATATACGGTCTCATCTGTCATTGTCGCGGATGTTGCATTGAACCAGATGCTGATGGCATCTGTTGCGTTTTCTGTCGGCGATGTACAGGTGACTGTATCTGTTGTGTTTGAACATGTCCAGTCAGGACCTGATGTGCCAAGTGTGGTGTTGTCAAGGATGAAAGATGAATTGAATTTGATTGTGGTCCTGTTGATTGACTCGTTTGTCTCGATTGTGAAATTGTATCTGTTTGTGGTATCTGAAGCTGTCCAGTTTGAGACGGATGGTCCTGAGATTGTGAGTGCTGTTGAATCAATGTTGTGCAAAGAAGAAATCGATGCTGAAAAAAAGATGATAGATGAAGCGAAAATGAATAATAAGAATGTCCATTGTTTGATATCGGTATATTTGCGCATTAAATCCCAGTCCTATATATATATTGTGTATAATATGTGTTTTTCTAAAATACTTAAATACTTATCTGTTCAGTCCGGGAATCTTTGATGCAAAAGTTCTCAAGAAATTACTTTTTTCGGTTTCATCACCACATATTTTGCCTGCAAGCTGTGATATCGCAATAGATGGAGGACATCTGGGACTGTACTCATGTACGGATTTTCCAAAGACGGTTGACTGTTTTACATTCTTGTGGAATGGTATCTTTGAGATGACTTCTGCATCCATGAATTCAGATATCTGCTTGTCTGTAAGTTCAAGATATTCGCCACGTGCCATGTTCAAGACAATACCTCTTGTCGGTTTTCCAAGATTGGTCGCAAGACGTTTGACAAGCGCTGCATTTGATACGGATGGTATGTCCGGGTTTGTGACGATCAGTACTGAATCTGATGCCTTTATCGCTTCTTTTACTTCATCATCTGCGCCTGCGGCCGTATCTACCAATATATAATCATAATGTCCCACAAGGTTTGAGATTATAGCTGAGAAACCGCGCATACTAGGTCCTGCAGTATTGATGGATGCCGGCAGGAAATGGAAACCTTGAGGATGCATGCATACAGCATTGTCTAATGTATCAACACCAGCAAGAACTGAATTCAGGTCTGCCTGTGTCTCAAGCATATTTACATGGATGCCCATGTTTGCTCCTGAAATGTTTGCATCGATCACAAGAACTGATTTGCCTTTTTTTGTTAGATTATCTGCAAGATTTGCAGTAACAGTAGTTTTTCCCACACCACCTTTCCCAGATATTACAGATATAACTTCAGTCATCTTGTTCACAGCATTCACAGTAGTCACTTTTCCCTTGCTGTATTTTTGGTCTTTGGGATATAAATAGTTTTTTAGATAAAAGAGAAAAAAAGAATGAGAGTATATCAAAACTTTTGAATCATTTCAAAAATATGACATATCCCAAAGTCAGACCCAATATTAGCACCACCATTCCTGAGACATACGGAGATGGTGCTGATTCACCGAGGAAAAAACCTGTGATAAAACCTGTATCTTGATTGCTGCCAGGATCCACAGAGGATGCTGTATCAAAGAGAGAATCACCACCAGTGCCAGAATCATCACCTGAAGATATACCTTCACGATCTGATTGATCTGTACCCCCATCATCTTCAGAAGTATCAATATCCTCTGACATATTCAAAGAGCTGTTCTCAATAGATATGTTGACTGATGAATTTGATTGGTTTGATTCATTTGGACTTGTATCAACTGCGACAATGTACGACGAGGATCCACCACCACCGGATCTGGAACTGCTTGGAGGGATTATTATCGGTGGAGGTACAATTGGCTCAGATACGAAATGCAAGGTGAAATTTTCTACAACACCTGCGACAAAGACCATAGTTTCATTGCTTGATGCATAGGTATCCATATCGGGACCTTTTGCGCGGAATGTGATGTTATCACCATCAACACCAGTCACTATCAACCGGCTTCTGGCAGGAGTTCCGTAGACACCTAATTCTGTTGTTGTCATGCTACCACTTACGACACCATCAATCAATGCCTCAACTATTGTCCCTGTCGGTGCGGAAGTCCCATCAATAGTTATTATACCATATAAGAAATGAGGGAATGTCGGTGGGTTGTTCGGGTTCGGGTTGGTTGTTAGGTCAAGTTCTAAAACATCACCACTGTGCCAGGCCACTGTCTGTTCAGCCAGATGACCACCTATGTAAAAGGATACTGTCTTTCCGGCATCAGCTGAAACACCTTCAACCATAAGACGGTTGGCTTGAGAATCACCATAAAGACCGGAAACGGTTGTAACGAAGGTTCCGCGAGTTTCATCACCGATCTTGGCAACAATAGATGTACCTATCGGTGCAGGAATGTAATCGATACGCACGGCACCATAATAAAATGCAGGTAATATTGGTGGATTGTTCGGGTTAGGATTGGTTGTGAGGTCGAGTTCTAAAACATCACCACTGTGCCAGGTTACATTCTGTTCGGCCAGATCACCATCGATGTAGAATGATACAGTCTTTCCGGTATCTTCGGAAGAACCTTCAACCATCAGACGGTTAGCTGGATGGTCGCCATAAAGACCGGAAACGGTTGTCATGAAGGTTCCACGGGTTTCACCATCAATCTTGGCAACAATAGATGTACCTATCGGTGCAGGAATGTAATCGATACGCACAGCACCATAATAAAATGCAGGTAATATTGGTGGAGATGTGTGTATTTCAGGAAGAGTTACATCCACTATAACAGGTATAAAAGTAATAGAGACCATACTATTTCCTGAAAGATCGCCATCAGATGCAGTCAATGATAATGTTGTGTTCTCTGAGAAATCTGATGAGGACTCAATAGTCAGGGTCCGGTCGGGATTTATCGTGACCGAGAGATGTTCAGGAGTTGCAGATATCCAGATGATTGAACTGTCGGCAGTCTCATCATCTACGCAACTGTCCAGAGTCCAAGCGGTCGTGATTATGGATTCAGCTCCCAGGCTTATGCTGGGTGGATTTGAGACTACAGGAGCTTGGTTGACAAAAGTCACATCTATCGTTACAGTTGCAGTGTTACTGTCAGCTGTGCCGTCGCTCACCTTGTATGTGAATGTATCACCCCCGTAATAATTGTCATCAGGTGTATAGGTCGCAATCGGACTAGATAATGTGACAGTCCCATGACTCGGTACGGAGACGATGCTGTAGGTCAATGGATTATCATCTGCATCGGATGCGTCAAGAGCTATGACCTTTGCAGTATCTTCACTTGTGACTGCAGATACATCAGATGCAATAGGGATATCATTTACTGAATCTATATAGATGTAGACTGTTGCAGTATTGCTGTCGTCTGTGCCATCATCTGCGTTGTAGGTGAAAACATCAGCGCCATTGTAATCGTGATTTGGTGTGTAAGTCAAAGACGGTGCGGTGCCGGTCAGAGTTCCATCTGAGGGATTAGTTAGCACTGTGTAGGTCAGGTCATCACCATCTGTGTCTGATGCAATCAAAGTTATCGGAACTGAATTGTCTTCATCTATATTAATATAGAGATTATCTGCAACCGGTGCTGCGTTATCGGGTTCTATAACACCATCCCATGTGAAATGAAGGTCTATATCATCAAGTATTCCTGATTTAAATGTAGAGGTCTGGGCGGTTGTGGCATAACTGTCCATCGTTGGGCTTTTTGCGCGGAATGTGTATGTTTCACCAGAGACACCATTAATTAACAAACGATTCCAAGCAGGTGTGCCATAAAAACCTTTCTCGGTCGTTGTAGTACTTTCGCGTATGTTGTCTTCGAACAACGCCTCAACAACTGTTCCAGCAGGTGCGGCGATGCCGTTGATCGTGATTTCACCATACATGAAATATGGTAATTCTGGTGTTGCTTCTGCTATGGGACTGATTGCCAAGACCATAATAAAAAATACGGACAGCATCAATACAGACTGACTGACAGATCTACCTAAAATTTTACCACACATAGACATACATCTCCTTAAAGGGATGGCTATGGCTATTTAATATTATTCCATACATAGACTGCCACATAGGACCAAGAGATATAATCGATAGCTATAAGTGTAGCTATGTGCCAACCATATACCCTGAATATGACAACAGACCTATGACTGTTTGCCTAAATATATTGGAGTCATGGATAAAACTACTTATCCAGACATATCCACCCCTTACTACATAATATATACATTCGAAAGTATATAAACGTATGTGTATTTTTGTCTAAATATGTTATAATACAGTAAAAAAAGAGGAGAAAAAAGGATAAAAGTTATTGTATCTTAATGTCTGATAAGTCCCATACAATAAAAATACATCCCACTTCAGTCTTTGGTTCTTTTGGTATCTTTACTTTCTTTTTTGTGATTTTTTATGTTTAAAAGTTTAATCCAGAAAGAAATTGTTCTGAATCAGGGTGACATTCTATGATTTCGTCATAAAGGCTTGATATTATACCCAATGAGTCCTTATAGATAATTATCTTATCCACCCTAGAAGTATATTCAATATCAAGATGTTCAAGTGAGACTCTTACACGAGACATGGGAGTTTCCATTAATGAAGATATTGCGATCCCTTCACCGCCTATCTTTTTTGGTATAGGGATACCCCTTGCGACACATGCACCCAGCACTATTGCAACATGATGATAATCGTCAAGTTCATCCAGATGGTTGTCAAGATAAGAAAAACCGATATGAGTTGTGGCTTTTTGTGCAATGTACAGATTATGGTTTGATATACTCTCTTTACCTAACGGTATCTCACCGAAATGATTGCTGAAAGTGTTGTAAAGATAGTCTAGTTGTTCTTGGTTTTCCGATCTGAAACCAAAAGTATTGTTCTTTGCATCATGCCACATGACAGAAGCTAGTGCAAGAGTAAGTTCTGGGTCAAATTTTATAGGAAGTTTGTATTCATCATCAAGAGAAGGTATTATCTTGCTTTTTGTTTCAAGACCATAGAATTCAACACTGTTTTCAAGATGTTTGTAATCCACACCAATTGTGTCTTCAATAGCCCTTAAATAAGATAACGGAATCCTTGCACCCTGCCAATATCGTGATGGTTTTTTTGAGGTTTTGTATATCTTTTTGATATATCGTCCACCATATCTGAATGTATCCAGACGAGCAGAAGTAAAACTAGACTCACCATTTGATTTTATGATTTCAACAATCTCTCGTTTTGCGGCGGCAACACTTATGGCACCAGTAGCATCTATCACTTTGTCCCAGTAATCAGCATTACTTTCCGCTTTGAGATTTAGCTTTATTTCATCTGGAAGATCAAGCAGGCCTATAGATTGCATATATAATAATTGTTTATATGGTTTATAAATGTATCTATTTGTCAGTGGTGGCACTTTTTGGTGTTTCATATCGTAAAAATGCCACACGAGAATTAACCTATTTATACAAACAAACACAAAAATAGTGTATATGTCTGAAATCAAGATTGAAAAAAGAAACAGGAAAGACAAAAGGTATAGTCTGCACAATAAAGGTATACTGATGCGCCAGCCGGCAGACAAGACATCATGGGACAAATGGGACGGGCTGTGGAAACCGCCGGTCAAGTTCATCGACAGCTATTCTATCAGTGTCAACGGTGTGGCGCTTGATGAAAAAAACATGGACAAACTTGTCATCAGACCATGGGCAGGGATACATACATTCAAGATTACAGGGCTGGAGGTCTCAGAACTCTGTTTTGCGCCGGATAAGGAGGCAGGATTTGTATCAGTATTGAAGATTATCAATAGGTCTAGCGAGAGCAGAGAAATCTCTGTGTCGCTTGAAACACGGATTGATATGCGCCATGATTTTGAGAGTGTGCATGGCAGGAAATACAGGTGTGAGTTTGACAGTATACGGAACGCCAATCTTG
>DAOVHT010000126.1 GCA_030671745.1 Candidatus Nanohaloarchaea archaeon | reverse complement strand
TAAAAAGTATGTCTTTGGACTGTCTGTTAATGTTGAGATGACCTTTATCGGTATCGACTGCTTATTTTTTGATCTCACGAAATATGTGTTATTCATCTCGATTGTCAGGCCATCCAATTCGTAAGATGCTGTTATGTTCAGGTCGTAGTCTCCTGTGTTGTCCAAAGAGAAGGTCATATCCCTTGTTTCTCCCTGGAACATGTTCAGATCGCGCATATCTGTATAAAAAAAGAATTCATTCCTCTTTTCGTAACCTGAGTAGTTTGTGAAGTCTTGTGGAGGTGGGAAACCGGATGACGGTGGGGAGGTGCCGCCCGGAGAGGTTCCACCGGTATCGGGAGCACTATATTCCTGTATAGTCATCTGTACACTTGATGTTCCTGAATTGTTGTAGGTATCATTTACAAATGCTAAGATATTGAAAGGTCCATATCCAGATGGCATCTGGCACGCTTCAGTGCCCGTATCAACATAATATTGCCAATCTTCATTCAGAAATAAAGATAGATTTGACGGTTGTGCACAGGTTATCCATACATCAACACCCCAGAATTCTACTTTTTCACCTCTTGCATTCAATATATCGATTAGAGGACTTGCATAACCATAAAGAAAATCTTCCGGTTGTTGAGTTTGGTAATTTGAGGTCGGTTGAGTAAAATCGGGAGTATAAACATTGCTCACTGTGAAAGTTCCGGAAAAGTTTGCGGTGTTGCCATCTTTTGAGACGTTCATGTCAAGGTTGTATATACCTATCGGATCCGAGGCGTTGATGTTGTAGGTATAGGTGTCTGTCTGGTTGTTGGGGAGAAGGACTGTGTCGTTCTCATCGCCTGACCTTTTCATCATAAGGGTTAAGTTGAAATCGGTTATTGAATTATTGTTTACTGTATAGACAGGAATCGTTGAGATTACTGATTGACCGAGATTGAATAGATTGTAGTTCAGCGATAAACCTATATTGTATTGGTCTGTCGTGTTGAAGGTTGTGGTGTTGTCTGAAGAATTTAAGGAATCTGCTGAATCTTTTGCATATATTTTGATACTATAAAAATCAGTTTCATTTGTTAATATGGTTGTGTTTGAAAATGTGAAATAAAACTCCCCGGTAGAATAATTTGTATTCATTGTATAATTTACAGAATAACCAGATAGATTGGGATAAAATATTTGAGCTATCGCAGTATCAACATAATAATTATCAGTTATGTTTGCATAGATTGTTATATTTTCCATAAGATTGACTAAACTATATTCTATAGAGACATTATGAATCGTTGGGGCTTCAGTGTCGGGTGCAGAGGTAACATTTATTGAATCATTATTCACTTGTAAAACGGTACCAAAAGATGCAATACCTTTAACTGTTACATTTGAAACACCTTCATCTTTTGCAGAGATATTCCAGAAATATTCAAAAGAAGTTCCATATAATAAATAATCATGAATTCTGTTTATAACATCTGTTGGCGATATGTCAATTACGGTTGTATTGTAAGATGTAAAATTTAATGAAATATTTCTTACATCACCACCAAATGTTTCGATACTTGCAGATTGTTCAGAATAAGTACCACCTACAACCTTTTTTGGTGTCGAAAGTAAAATATTCAAAGTCCCATAATTGACAAAGAATGATTCGGTCGTGTTTGAGATGTTCTTGTTGTATTGGTTTCTCATTGTGAAGTTAAGGTCGTAGTTTCCAGACATGGCTGTTGTGGCATAATTGCTACTATATACATAATAATCATTTGTTATATCTGATAGTCCTGAATCAAAATAGAAATTTGTTGCTGTGTCTTCAATCCCGATGTATTCTTGTTTTATAGATGCGGAAAACATACCGTTCGGGCCTTGCAGTGATGGACCGAAACCTGTGACATTGATGTATAATATATTAGAATCGCTATAGTTGATGATTGATTTATCTATAGATGCAGTCAATGGGACAATCGTTGTGTTTATCTGTTCTGTTGTGGTTGCACCTTTTGATGGTGTGATATAAATTGTAAAGTTAGTGTCACCTAACAGGTCTGTATTAAATTCACCCCAATCAATTATCTGCTGAGAACCTAATCCTATATTTGATGTATTCTGAAATCCCATGGTCGACTGGTTTGAAATCTTTGAGTCACCTTTTAAGATTGTGTAATCTGTAGAACCCCAGATGTCACCGTCTTCAACTTCTGCAAATGATTGCAGTTTAAAGATCTGGTTCAGGAGAAGGGTATCTTCTGGATTTAGGATGTTGTAGACTGTGAAGTTGTCGAATTCTGTGTTTTCAAAAAGAGAATAAATACCAACCATACCAGATTCAATTGGAGTATCATCATACACCCTTAATATTACTTGACCATCTATAAGACCTATCAATTCATTTCCAATTGCATAAAATGAATATTTATGAGTACCTGTAAGGTCTCCGTTATAGTTATAAGGTCCCGAAAGTCTTGATGAATTACCAGATTGATTATGTTTATAGATATAAAAACTATTACCACCTTCCATTTCACGTAAAAATACATATCTATATCCTGAATCCCCTCGGAGAATTAAACCTTGTTTCCAGTTGATATTAGTTATATCTACTTCAACATAAACATCCTTACTGCTGGGAAGACCCTCAATATAATTCTCCATATTTACGGATGTTGTTGTTGTTCTTTTCATAACGCCATTATCCGAATCGTAGGACCATGCTGATCCGACTGATGAGTCTTCTCCATAACGCCAGAATCCTTGTGGGTTGTCGAATGAGTCGTTCACGGCGAGCATCATCGCAAAAGTGTTGGTTATGTTCAGTTTTCCGAAAGATACTGTGAAGTTTGAGGTGTTGACTGTGTATTTGTATTTGGTTATGTCTTCTGAACCATTGTAATATTCATAGGTATCGTTGACTGATATTGTCAGGTTGTAAAGGCCTGATCTTTCGGGGATGTATGTGTCGCAGGTGAAGACTGTGTAGCCTGTCCCACTTAAGGTTGGGTTATAGATAAATTTAGAATTATTATAAAAATCCAAACATATCACATCTGTGTAATTATCAATGTTGCCGGATGTTGTGTTCAATGCAAGGTATGTGATGTTTGCGGTAATATTTGTATTCCAATCATCTATATCTGATGCGTTGTCTGTTATGTTTGCGATGATTGTAATTAGTTCTCCGATCTTTGGGTTCTCTTCAAGTATTGCCGGG
Source organism: Candidatus Nanohaloarchaea archaeon (assembly GCA_030671745.1). Lineage (GTDB taxonomy): Archaea > EX4484-52 > EX4484-52 > EX4484-52 > GLR71 > GLR71. Next base: position 222 of record DAOVHT010000126.1, on the reverse strand, counting down.
GTGACTGTAAGGTTGACGACATTTATCGTCACGTTCATTGTGTCGTTGTAGGCTGTGGTCTGATCTTTTGCAGTGATTGATATGTCTGATAATCCTATGGATTTTGCGTTGATTATCCAGTGGGGCAGACCTATAGACATATCTGGAGATAAAAATTCAATCACATCTATTGTTTTGTTTGATAAGACTTCAAGACTGTCAGTAAGATTGTCTGCTGTTGCT
>DAOVHT010000136.1 GCA_030671745.1 Candidatus Nanohaloarchaea archaeon | reverse complement strand
TATGCTATCAATGTCTTCATACTCAATGCTTACTATTTTCTGGAATGATTATCCATGCAATGATATATGCGAACACTCCTCCTGCCCCAAAACTAATGATGGTAAACAACACCCACAAGAGTCTTACAACCGTAGGATCCACATCAAGATATTCTGCAATACCTGCACAAACACCGCCAATCATCCTGTCTTTTGTACTTCGAAAAAGCCTTTTTCCTTTAAATTTCTTAGATTTCACAATATCACCACCTTGAACCTTTGAAAAAATTAGATAGAGCAAAGCTCCAATTACATTAAAAAATACAATCACAACAATCCAAAACAGTTTCTGCGCATTCGTCATCCTGGATAGGAGACAATGAACAATCGCCCAGATCCAGAAGATGAATGATACAAACGCAGTCATAAGCGCAACAAGAAAAATGACTGCAAACAGCGCCATCATCGAGAAAACAGCCATTTCTGTGAAAGTCATTTCAACACCATGATTTCCTGCTTATGTCCCATAATAGAATAGATATTGACTTTTATCTATAAAAATCCTTGCTTTAAAAATATCTAGTAAAAGCTGCTGTGTCGCACAAATAATACTGTTTTGCCCCACCCCCTCCATCGCACTCATATTCCTCCATGTTTTCTAACTTCATTATAAATCCAAACCTTTCTTTTCAACTCAATCAGCACATTTTTCCTCAATTTTGCCTTTGCACATTCACCATATCCTCTCTTGATTGCGGAAAAATGACCTTCTGTCATAGACCACCGCATACCGTATTTAGTATTCTTTGCCCATTCTTTGTATCCCATATCCTTGAACTTAATTACTTCTTTCTTTCGTCTCATAGATCCTCTGGCTTTGGCACGGGCGTTTGAACGAATACGTATTGCCGATTCAATATCATTTCTCTCAAGAAAATTGAAAAAATCTTTTACGTCAAAAGCACCATCGTTATAGCTTTTGACCACATTGCCTCCATCTTCAATGATTGATGCAATATGTTTTTTTGCAATTTCAGGTTCTGATGCAGAACCTTTTTCATTTACGATAACATCAACATCTAAAATTTCATCTTTTGTTGCGGTTATTATTACTTTCGCAAATTTTCTTCTTGCTTTGCCATATTTATCTTGGAAATATTCGCCAGCATGAGTCATTTTAAATCCAGAACCATCTGTCCCTTCATGAATTTCGACCCCTTTAGGTATTGAAAATATTAAATCCATTTTAAGAATACGTCTATGGATTGTCGCATGATCATTACCTTTTGGAATCAATTCATAGCTCTCAAGCTTTCGAGTTATGGCTTCTGCACCTCTTGTAGAAAATTTCTCGACAAATAATGCTTGAAAGTCAATCATCGAATCTGGATATTCGTATGGCTTACCGCGTTTACCATCATTCATTTTTGCTAATTCCTGGTCCCAAGATGCGACCCAGTCTAAATCCAAGTAGATTTCATAACGCTTGATCAATGCCTCTTGATATGCTTTATGGTCTCTATTGTCAACGAACTTTTTACCCCAACGTTTATTTTGGCTCATACATAACCGATAGGTTTAAATATATTTAAACCTAAGTATTGTAACTATGAGAAAAATATCAATTACAAAAGACAAATTTCATATGGATGACGAAATTTTAGAAGTTGCTGAAGGTGAAGTAAAGCCCATCGGCAATGGCGGAATGATATTGTCATCAAAGAAATATGTCGGAAAAAAAGTGTATGTTCTGATTAGGAAGGAATAGAGTGATTTATGCGACACAGCAATTTAATGGTAAACTATAAATAAAGTTCCGACTAATATTCATGCCTATGAAAGATGCTAATTCCACTATAGATAGTGTTGCGCAGATAATATCCGGACGATTCGGTGAAATTCTTGTGCGCAAGAAGTCTGGCGAAAGTCTTGAATTAGGTGAGTTGCTTATTGCTGAGTCAGAGGATTCATACACAATATTTCAGGTATATGATCTCAGGTACGGGTCACAAATACCGCAAGAGTCACTTGAGTTGATGTCCGGCATGAACCTTGAGGGATACGGTGAATCACTTGAATTGATGGAGCCAGAGTTAAGAAACTATATACTTGCATCACTTAAGTCTGTTGTGACCATAAGCAGAAACATAGCAAAGACACCAAAAAAACTGCCTGCATTTTTCTCGCAGCTGCGGCAGATCAAAAAAGAAGATCTGAATTTTCTTTCAAAACCCGAAAAACCTCTGTTTCTTGGCAATGTGCGCTCAGGTACAAGAATTCTTCCGATAGATGTGCATCTTGATGGTGAGAGTGTCTTTACGCACCATGTCCTTATCCCTGCGACTACCGGGAGAGGCAAGTCTAATCTTGTGAAAACAATTGCATGGTCTGTGCTTGATAAAGATTATTGCTCGCTTTTGATTATGGATCCGCATGATGAATATTACGGGAGATGTACAAAAGCACTTAAGGATCATCCAAATTCATCCGGGAAACTGGTATATTATACTCCGAATAGCCCCCCGCCGGGAACTGTGACACTTAAAATCAATATTGAATCATTAAAGCCCCAGCATTTTGATGGAGCTGTCATGTTCTCAGAACCGCAGAAAGAAGCATTGTATGCTTACTATAATCAATACAGAGAAGAATGGATTGAGAAGCTGATATTGAAAGAGCCGGTTCCTGTGAACTTTCGCGACGAGACACTTGATGTTGTTATAAGAAGGCTTCTTTACAATCTGGATCTGAAAGTAAATGATGAAGATGGAATAACCTCTATGGGTATATTTGATACTCAGGCAGGAAAGACAACAATAGATGACATCCTGCATTCACTGGAATCATCTAAAACAATCATAATTGACACTTCAACTTTGCATGGGTCACAGGAAATACTTGTGGGGTCGATCATTGCTGCAAAAGCATTTGATACGTACAGACATTACAGGCAGACTGGCGGGTTGAGGGACAAACCAGTAATATCTGTTATTCTTGAGGAGGCTCCACGCGTTATTGGTAAGGAAGCACTGAAGGCAGGACCAAATATCTTTTCAAGAATTGCGCGCGAAGGAAGAAAGTTCAAGATAGGGCTTACAGCTATTACGCAGCTTCCAAGCCTGATACCGAAAGAGATACTTGCG
>DAOVHT010000122.1 GCA_030671745.1 Candidatus Nanohaloarchaea archaeon | reverse complement strand
CGAAAACTTTATTGAACTTGATCTTGAGTGATTTTATGCCGCTCTTTTTCCGTTCAGCATCCTCAATCTTTGCAATCCAGCTCTTGCCGTCACGAGACAAAGACCGCAGTTCATCAAGCTCAGCATTATACCCGTCCTTTATGAACCCACCATCGCGCAATGTGGCCGGTGGCTCATCTGAAATAGATAAATCAATAAGACCGAATGCATCAGAGAGCGAATCCATACCAGATATATCTTTCAATATTGAAGACCGACAGGACAACAGCAATTTCTTGATGTGAGGTATCTCAGACAGTGATTTCTTCAGAGCCACAAGGTCACGCGCATTAGCACTACCACAGACTACTCGAGACAGAATCCTCTCAATATCATAGACATCATCAAAATGATCAACCAGATCCTTGCGAAGAATTATGTTCATGGTCAATTCAGACACCCCATCATGCCTCTTTTTAATCGCAGACACATTGATCAACGGATGGAGAAGCCACCTTTTGACGGCCCTTGCACCCATAGGCGTATTTGCCCTATCGAAAAGCTCAAAAAGCGTACCCTTGAAAGAACCTTCGGATATGTTTGAGCAGAGCTCAAGATTCCTCTGCGTCTGCCTGTCAATCACCATGTAATCATCAGTGGAATATACATGTATCTTGTTGAGATGCGGTATGTCACGGAGCTGCGTATCCAACAGATATTTCACAAGCGCACCAGACGACCTTATCGAAAGCGGCATGTCCTTTATCCCGAAACCTTCAAGGTACTTCGTATTGAAATGTCTCTCAAGTACAGATTGAGCATTATCAAGACCAAAATCGTCATCATTGACCGGATTGACATAGATGCCAAGATTTTTAATGTCAGATATGAGTGCCTTATCAAGAAGTGCAGTCCGCGGAATGATGCATTCTTTAGGTGAAAATCGCGATATCTCAGACAGGAGCTTGCCGACACCATCAAAAGACGTGGTCATGAATGACCCGGTCGATATGTCTGCGAGACTAATGCCGAAACCCTCACTATATCTAAAAATAGATAACACATAATTATTAGACCCGGAATCAAGCATGTTTGCATCGACGACTGCGCCAGGCGTGATAGTCCTTACGACCTCACGTTTAACTAGACCCACCGCCTTCTTCGGGTCCTCCACCTGCTCACAGATTGTGACCTTATACCCTTTCTTCACAAGTTTTGCAATATAGATGTCTGCAGCATGATACGGAATGCCTGCGAGCGGCACCTTCCGTTGTTTACCACCACGGGACGTGAGAGTAATGTCAAGCTCACGCGCAGCCAGTTTAGCGTCATCAAAGAACAATTCATAGAAATCTCCCATGCGCGTCATAAGTATAGAATCAGGGTACTTCTTCTTTATATCCAGTATCTGCTGCATCATAGGAGTCTGCAAATCATAGTCGACCATAAGACAGATTGAACAGAAAGGATATTAAATGTTTAGTGCAAAAAAAACGAAATCAATAAAAACTATATATCCCCCAGCACCAAATAAGACACATGCAACTAAACTTCCTTATGATGCTTGCAATAATACTCATAGTCGCAAGGATATGCGAAGAACTTGCAGCAAGACTCAACCAGACAAGCATTGTAGGAAACCTTATGGCCGGAATCTTGCTAGGACCGATGTTCATAAACATCATAGCCCAAAATGATATCCTTGAATTCTTCGGACTTTTAGGTGTGATGTTCCTCATGGTCCTTGCAGGTCTTGAAGTAAATCTAAAGGATCTGAAAAGTATAACAGGCACAGCTATAATGGTAACGATATTCAGTACGATAATACCGCTCGCCTCAGGGATAATGATCGGACTCCTATTCGGCATGAACATTTTTGAAGCGATGATAATTGGTGTCGCAATATCAATAACAGCATCAGCAGTGACTGTAGAGATCCTTGAAGCGACTGGCCAGATAAGAAAAAAGATCGGTGAGACACTTATTACCGCAGGTGTACTAAACGAGATAGTAAGCCTTTTTATGATAACCGCCATGATAAGTGCACTTAAATACACATCAGTCCTTCAATCTCTGGGCGCATACGAACTGCATTTCATGCGGCTTGCAACATTCTTCTTGATATCAATAATATTCGGATATTATATTGTACCCGAGATCATGAAACGTACGAAAAATATGAAAAGCATAGAATCCTCATTTGCAATATCAATAATACTTATAATGGCTTTTGCAGGCGTTGCAGAATATTTCAATCTCCATGCCTTTATTGGCGCATTCATCGCAGGACTGTCCCTCAACCATTACATGATAAAAAATAGAAAGAAAAAAATATTTGAAGAAGACATAAGATCTTTTTCAGAAGGCTTCATGACCCCTATCTTTTTTGTCCTTATAGGCGCAAGCATCTCATTGACAGGTCTATTGATAAACCCCATATTCACACTGATTCTGATCATAGTTGCAATTGCAAGCAAATTCCTGGGTGGTTTCATAGGTGCGATTTCAGCAGGGATCCACAACATAAAAGAAAGCACATCAATTGGTACAGGTATGGTCATACGGGGGAGCGTGACATTGGTTGTTGCCCACATCATAAAAAACATCGCACTTGAATCACCGGAAATACTGCCTCATGCAGACCTCATAATCTCAAGCCTGATCCTTGTGGTACTTGTAATCAATGTGATGATTCCTGGATTATTCAGAAAAACTCTTGGAATAATTAATAAATGAATACTTGTTATACCATTTAAATGCATCTTTTAGTTTTTCTCATCATTAATAATATCCTGCATCAAATCGCCATATTTCCTTTCTTCAATTTCAGAATTTGGAACTATCTTCCCAAGCAATCCCATACAATCCTCTTTAGCATCCGCCTTAAGGTTTGAAGAATCTACCATCTTCTCGATCTCGATAAATGTACCCAAACTCTCAACATCATCAAGACATATCACAAAACCATCATAAGAATATGTATTTCTCTTTTTACACACAGTGAAACATTCCTTGAAATCAAGCTTTTCCAGAAACTCAACAGCCAAAGATATATCCCCCACCTCTGATGAAAGTTCAATACCGGCACCATCAATCCTTGATATCTCCTTGAACTGGACTTTTGTCTTGCCGCCATCCTGCCTTATCCTTGCCACAATCCCGCCCTCAATAATCTTGTGCTCAGAATCTAAGAACTTCTCAAGCTCAAATACCTTATCTACCTGACTTAAAGATTTGACAAGCTTTGCACCCATATTATCCAGGACCGTCCTGACATCATCAAGATTATCAACGCGTGCCCTGACTTCTACTTCAATCATAATTACCACCAAAACAATACATCACATCTTACTACTTTTCCTAATATTATCAATTATATCAGTAATATCTCCTGTGGCTTTCCACAAAGTAAAAGAAATATCATCATAAGGATTAGAATGTATATGATACTTAGTTGGTGGAATATCTATTGATTCACCTTTATTCAATATGACTT
>DAOVHT010000080.1 GCA_030671745.1 Candidatus Nanohaloarchaea archaeon | reverse complement strand
TGGTCCTCTTTTTAAACTTTTGGATAAAAGATCTCTGAAGTCTGGTTCAAGTACTAAAAATTCGTTTCCAGTTGTTGTTTTGTATCGTTTTCCGTATGTTTTTCCAATTATGTCTTTTAATTGGAATGCACCATACTGTGAATGGAATGTGCGTAATTCTATGTCTATAAGGTATGATTTACCAGAATCCTGCATTATTATGGCCTTGTCGCCTTCTTTTATCTTTGTCATATCTATTCGTTCCTATTTTCCGAATCGTCTTTTTCTCTTTGAGAATTCATCTATGCAATCATTGAATTCATCTTCAGTAAATTCTGGCCAGAGTGTGTCTATAAAGAAAAGTTCACTGTATACGGATTGCCATGTAAGAAAATCAGACATTCTCTTCTCTCCACCGGTGCGTATTATCATATCTGGTGCATTTGTTATGGATAGTTTTTTATTAATTGTTTCTGGGTTTATATCTTTAATTTTTATCTTTTTATCAATTGCCTGTTCTGTAATATCTTTTACTGCATCTGTAATCTCTTGTCTTCCACTGTATGCGATTGCCAGGTTCATTGTGAAACTCTTATTGTTTTTTGTAGTATTTATTGTTTTTTTAAGTAATTCTTGTATATCTTCAGGTAATAATTTGATATTTCCGATTACATTTATTTTGATATTATTTTCTTGTATGTCTTTTTTGAATTCTTCATTGCTAAGTTCTTTTTTGAATATTTCCATGAGCATATCAAATTCTTTTTTTGGGCGGTTGAAATTGTCAAGGGATAGTGTGTATAATGTTAGTTCTTTAATATTGCTGTTTTTTATCCATTCCATCATTGATCTTACTTTTTCAGCACCCCATTCATGACCCCTCCATGGTTGTATCATAAGTCTTTTTGCAAATCTGCGATTGCCATCCATTATTATGCCGATATGGTTTGGGGTAGTCTTATCCATAGTGATGACCAGAAAATGTGTATCTTTAATATCTTATTTGATTAATATTAGTTATTTAATAGTTTTATATATATTTGTCTTTGTTTTTGTAGGTTTTTATAATAATTGCTTTTATAGAAATCATATAAACTTTAGAAATCATTATTTAAATGTTTGAAATAAATAATTCTTATGTTTGAGTACATTATTCTTGCAATCGCTCTTATCGGAACTGGTCTTGCGGGATGGCAGGACTTTAAGACAACTGGTGTTGAAGATAAGTATGCAGTATTCATGGGTCTTGGTGGAATCTTGATCCATTTTATTAATTCGTATCTTACAGGGATCTGGACTGGTTTTTATCAAAGTCTGATTGTCGGTTCTGCATTTTTAATATTTGGTTATCTTATGTATTATTCACATCAGTGGGGTGAGGCAGATGTGCTCATATTAGGCGCGTTAGGGTTTCTTATACCGACGTCTCTTTCAATATTTGTCCATAGTCTAGCATTTCCTTATTATCCTATCTTATTCCTTGCAACTGTATTTATAATCGGTGGTGTATATTCTATCTTGTATAGTTTCTGGGTGGCTTTTAGGACAGATGATTTTTTCAAAAATTTATCGGATCGTCTTGTATCATATTCCGGAACTTTCTTGAATCTGACTGTTGCAATTTTCATAATCTCTATTTTTTCTTTGGGTTATGTTATGAATAATCTTAATGTCTATATTGATCTGATTACCCGGCAGTTTGTTTTAATGTATATGTTTTTTATAGCGGGCTTTGTCCTGATTGCATTTTCAAAGACCATAGATAAATTTGCTTTCCGTAAACAAGTAGATACATCTGATCTTATTGAGGGTGATGTATTGGCTGAAAATATAGTTATCTCTGATGATAAGTATTCAAAGAAATTAGATGGGAAATTGTTTATAGGTCTTGAGGCAGATGATATAAAAATCATAAGGCAAATCAGAAAGAAAGTATGGGTTAAAGAAGGTATTCCTTTTGTGCCTGCATTTTTCTTTTCAGTAGTATTTATGTGGCTTTTTGGAAATGTGTTTACCTTTATGTTCTAATCCTGTAGTGGGTGATATGTGGGTTATCATTTTTAATTGTTCTTCTGAATAATTTATTCAAGAATTAATGGTATTGCACTGGTTTCTGTCTGTCCACTGTGTTCCATCCTGTCAAGACGTTCATTAAGCATCTTTATCTCTTTTGAAAGTATCTTGTTTTCATCTTTTAGGAGTGTAATTATTTTTATCATATCTTTTGTTCCTGCAGCTGTATCTTTTATTTCTGTGTTGGTTTTCTTATTTTCTAAGTTATCTATTTTATCCTTAAGGGCTTTGTTGATTTTTGTCTGTATCTTGTTAATTGTTTTTGATTCATTTTTTATTGTTTCTATCTCTGAATTATCTATAGTGGGTGTCTCATCTGTATTTAGTCTATCTGAGAGATTTAATATCTCTTTTTTATTTGTCAGCTCTTTATTTTTTAAGTCTTGGATTATATTTTTTATTTTTATTTCAGAATCATTAATTGTGTCCTCTAGCCCTTTTATTTTATCAGTATTTTCTTTTTTGATTACATCTATATTCTCATCTATTTTTATTTTGATCTGTTCCATATCATTTTTTAGTGAGATACTGTCTTCATTTTCAATGATATTATTTTTATCGTTTAGATCATTATTTATTGTGAGTATATCTTTTTTGAGTGTCTTGATACCGTTTAAACTTTTCATTATATGTTCAATCAATGTTTTGTTATTGTTATCAATTGAATTTATCCTTGAATTGAGTTTATCTGTGGTCATCTTTATCGAATTTTCAATATTATCTATAGTTGTATTATTTATTTGTGTGTCTTTATTGTTTTTAATCAGTAGTTTTATGGCATCCATTGCATCTGATATTTTGTGGTTGGTGTTTGCTTTTTCATTTTCAATCAGGTGTGTTATTCCTGAAACTGTGCCGTTTAATTTTTCAATTTTTGTGTTTATGTCTTGTATTTTGTTGTTGTTTATATTATTTAGATTTTGTATTTCTTTATCTGTTGGTTTCTGTGAATATAATTGTCCATTAGTTTCGACAGTTTCTATCTTTTTCTCAAGTCTTTCAGAAAGTGTGTTTATCTTGGTTTCAATCTCTGTGTTTAGATCTTTTTCAAGTCTATCGATACGTATCTCATTTGTTTTGTTTTTTTGTTCAAGCTGTTTTGAAAGCTCTTGTATTTTTTTAATTACATTCAACATGCCTACATATTTGTTTTCATTTTTTCCGATGTCGCTGTCTATCTCTTTTATACTTTTTATCTCACTTATCAAATTCTCTATCTTTTTATCATAGATATCTATCTCTTCGCGTACACCGCTTATCAGTTCGGCAAAGTCACTGTTTACTTTTTCAAATTCAGTATGGATTCCTCTAAACTCTTTTTCACCGATGGGGTTTGCTTTTTCAATGTCAGAGATTTTGTCTTTTACTTTTGAAAGTTCATCAAGGACTGTCACAAGATCCGAATTGTTTTGTGTGCTAGTGTTATTTTGACTTGTGTTTTTTATTTTTTCATCAAATATTTTTAATGCATTTGACATAAGGTCTATCTTGTTATTGAATATTTCAAGTTTATCTGAGATATCTTTTGAGCTTTCCTTGTTTTCTATAATCTCTAACCTGTCTGCAAGCGTTAGGTCTTCAAGAGTCCTTAATGTCTCTTTTGCATTCTTTATGTCTTTTAGGGCATCAATATCCTCTATATTCTGTATGATGTCTATATTTTTTTCAATCTTGTTGAATACATCTTCAAGAGTCAATATTTTTTTCTCAAGATCAAGTTCAGTTATTTTTCGTTTATTCTTGAATTCTCTAAATTCGGTAATAAGCGTATCTATCTTTTCATCTTGTGAAGAAGCAGTTTTTTCAAACATATATTTGACCACCAGATTTTCAAAAGCAATGCAGTTGATTTTGTCTTGTATCTAATTGTTCTTTTCTGTTATATATATCTTTTGTTGAATGCTAGGTTTTCTAGCCAGAATAACCAGATTGCAAGTACTAAAAGTATGAGGCCGCCTTGCCATAATATGTTGTGCGTGATATCAAATATTTCAAGTCCTTTAAGGTATGTCAGGTGAAATGTTGTTGCAAGACGGATGACGTTCCCAATAAATATTGCAAATGTCCCGATAATTATGCCTATAGTCCTTGCTTTGATTGTTGAGTGTCTTGTTGCTATGATCAATGAAAATAATGCAAGGAATGATTTCCAACCGCTACAATCTCTTATTATGTCTGCAATGAGCGTTCCTGTCTCTGTTTTTATGATGAACGTGTTTTCAATCTGAAAAAAATTAGTACCTAGTACTGAAAGAAGTTTTGAAGTGAAATAGCTTGTGATTGTGATTATGTGGCTGAAATCATATCCGGTCCATATTATTAGGTGTAATGGTATTGCGAGAATACTGAATCTTATAAGGAATATAAGGGTGTCCCACATCCTTAATTGTGATTCTGTGAATTTTTTTGTTGTCTTTTTTTCGAATTGATACCATTTATACGTGATACTGTTTGCGCTTTTCTTTCTTTTTATGAGTCGTGCTTTGCGCGCCACTATAACACCTTTGTTTGCTTAAGCATTAAGATGCAACATACATGGGTTCGTCATGGCACATAGGTGGATTGAATAATGTATCGCATGTGCTGCATTTTGCTCCTTTTTCGTGCTTTTCAATCTTGTGGCTCTTATCGTGGTCAATATCAATCTCGTTTTCACATTTCTTGCATTTCCATTTCATAGTATCACAATAATATTTTTAGAGTTTATAATATTTAAAGTTTTCGGTTTTAATCAGTCTAT